>NZ_JBGGGT010000001.1:0-102500 GCF_041276405.1 Microvirga sp. TS319
GCTCGTGCGCCGTCTCCGCGCGTTCCGCTGCCCCGTCATCGCCGCCGTCAACGGCGTTGCCGCCGGCGCGGGCGCGAATATCGCGCTGGCCTGCGATATCGTCATCGCGGCGCGTTCGGCGCGCTTTCTTGAACTGTTTTCCAACCTCGGCCTGGTTCCCGATTGCGGCGGAACCTGGTTCCTCCCGCGGACGATCGGGACGGCCCGTGCCAAAGCCCTGGCCCTCCTCGCAGAGCCGCTCTCGGCCGAGCGGGCGGAAGAATGGGGGCTCATCTGGCGGATCTGCGAAGACGAGATGTTGCTGACTGAGGCCAAAGCGATGGCCGCGCGCCTCGCATCGAAGCCGATTCTCGGCCTGACATTGATCAAGCAGGCGCTGGAGGCTTCCGCGACCAACGACCTGAGTGACCAGCTCGACCTCGAGCGCGACCTGCAGCGTGAAGCGGGAAAGGATCCCGGCTACATCGAGCGGGTGCATGCGTTCATGGCAAAGCGCTGAGATTCAGCGTGGGGCTCCCCCGTCTTGGGACAGGTCCGGGATGAGCAGGAGAGCCCGCGGGAGCGTTTAAGCAGGTTCGCGGGTGACATGGCCGCAATTTATGCCGAGGCGTCGATGAAAGCCGCACCAGGACACGTCGTCGAGGCCCATTGATCGGTCAATGGCGATCATCGATGGAGCGACGAAGAGCACGCCAATCGCATGATCTGATCGGCTGGGGCCATCCACCTCAGGACCTTCCGACCTGAAGCCCGAAGGTCCCGTGGAACCGCCGTCGACTGCCCGGCTATCCGTCACGTGGAGATTGTCGGTGTCGTCCTGATGGATGCCCGTCCGCCGGTGATGTCCATGACCATCCGGGCAATGGCCGGGGCGTTCGCTTCAGGCAAGTCCACCGAGAGCGTTGCGCCGGATTCGGTGAAGCTCTCCTGGCGGATCCGGACGTCAGGCGTGCCCGTCAGCCGCGCCTTCACCAATGCAAGATCGGAAAAGACCACGACGATGATGGCTTCCTGTACGGGCACGATGTCGACCAGTTGCCCCGCCCGCAGACAGGCCGCAGCCGTTCCGCCATAGGCCCTGACGAGTCCACCGCTCCCGAGGAGAATGCCCCCGAACCAACGGGTAACGACAACCGCGACATTGTCGAGGATCAGCCGGTCGATCGCCTGCAGGATCGGCTTGCCGGCGGTGCCGCTCGGCTCACCGTCATCGCTGCATCGGTAGCTTTGGCCGACCCGCCAAGCCCAGCAATTATGGTTGGCCTCCTTGTCCGCATGCGCGGCAATGAAGTCCCGGGCATCCTGCTCGCCCGCAATCGGGCACGCAGTCGCGATGAACCGGCTCTTCTTGATGATCTGTTCGAGCGAGGTGAGGCGTTCCAAGGTCAACATGAGATGCAGGAAGGGTCGGGCCGACTTGGCAATGTCGGCAACAGATGTGAGTGTTCGTCTTCGTTCATGCCAATCCGATGCACGAATGCCTTATGGATGATCAAGCGGACGGTCGATGTGCGATCCGGAGATGGGGGCATCCTACACGATCCCCCATGCACGATAGCGGGTTCGGCCGGTGAGCTCGCGGGGCAGTGCGCCGCCGAGCTGCGCCAGCATGAGATCCACAGCCTTGGGTGTGACCTTCATCAGCTTGGCGGCGAGCGGCACTGTCACCAACGGACGCGACAGGAACAACTCGACCAGTTCCGGCAGCTTGGAGTTCGAGCGGCACTCCTTGGTAACCCGCTGCATCAGTTCGCGGGCAAGAATGAGCCGGTCGAGGTCCCGGTTGCCGATGCCAATCGCCTCCTCCACCATTGAGCAGAAGCCCTGGAGTTTTTCGAGTGCCCCTTCCCGGCCTTGCGGCCGGAATTTCGACTGCTTGAATCCGGCCGCGAGGGGAAGCAGATGGCTGGTCAAGCCCCGCGCCCGGAGGATGGCTCCGGCCATGATGAGACCGAGCCATGGCAGGCGGGTATAGAGGTTGAGATCGAGCCAGGCGTTCCAGGCAATGGCCGCGGCAGCGATCGCGGGCCAATGGGTGGTCCTTTTCACAACGTCGAGCCACAGATCTTCATTCTCGGTTTCGTCGAGGTCAGGATCGTAGACCAGGTGCGACCGGGTTTTCAGGAGCGGGGTTTCGCCGGCCAGCACCTTGTCGGTACGTTCGAGCAGGGCATCGATCTCGGCGAAATGCGCCTTCCACGGATCGGCATCGTTGGCGAAAGGCAGATAGGCCTCGTCGTCTTCCGGATCCGGCTTGCCCTTTGGCCGGTTGTGATTGCCCTCCCCTCTTCCGGGCCCGCTGCCACGCAGGGCCGCCAGGCCATCGATGGAGAGCGGCCAGGGAGCCGGACGCGCGAGTGCAGTCCGGCGGGCCCTCAGGGTTGTGGCGGCGCGCGTGAGCTCGTGGGTCGGATGGCGGATATCCATGCCGGCATCGTGGAGCACCAGATCGCCGATCTCGACCAGGTGTCCGTCGAGCATCAGCGCCCGCACGGCTTCCATCATGTCGCAGCGCGACTGCCAGCCGGTGGACAGCCCGCTTGCTTCCAGGCGGGCGTCGAAGCGAAGGATGCTGATCGTCAGCTGCTCGAGCCGACCAGCTATCGTCTCCCAGGGCAGCTCCGGCAGATCGTAGGAGCGGGGAACCGACCATTCTTCATCATCGAAGCCACTTCCTTTGCCGATGAAAGCCACGCTTGTATCCTGCGCCTAAGTTATTGATGCTATGAGATATAGCGTGGACGGACGTAGCTAAGCAAGTCATCGCTACGATGACGGACTGCTTGGAAACGAGCCTTTGAAGTCATATTCGACGGGTCATGAGAACCTCTACCCTTTCCGATCGGTGAAGAACTTCATTCGTAATCGACCCGAAGAGGATTTGGTCAATGGTTCGCTTTCGGAGAGGAAAATCGTCATCTCACTCGGATGCGAGCCTCTGGGATCGTTCGTGTGGCTAGCTCATTCTCCTCCGGCGCATTGCTTGGAGTTCTCCTTCGAGATTGAGTTTTCCGACCTTCACCATCCGAACCAGGGCGCGGAAGTAGCCGCCGGGATTCCGAATCCGGGATTCTCCGGCCGATACGTCGTCATCGTAGAGTTGCAGAACGTAGATTACAGCCGCTGCCGCTTTGACAGGGCCGATCTCAGCGACAGCTTCGTTCCATGCACTTTCATGGGCGCCGAGCGATGCCCGCAGATAGCGCCCTGCCCCGACGAGATCGGGGAGATCACGGATCGGTTTTCCGAAATCCGCCGTAATGGGACATGCCTCGACGATCAATCCCGGTGTCAGTTGAGGTGTCGATCGGCCCTTCGATGGAGGAGCCTCGATTTCATTGAGAGAGCCGTTTGTACAAGACTCTCTGGGAGATTCTTTTTCTGTTTCTATGTGTCGGTCCCAGAGTCCGCCATTGCCGGTCTGATCGTATGCTTCTTCGGCCAGATTCCTCAGGTTCTGCCAGTCTTGCAGCAGGTCCGCGGGAAGCTCTTCCGTTGAGCGGGCCGGGGTGCGGCTTAGAAGCTCTCTGTAGCGATTTTCGAGGTTGGAGCGATCCACGGTCGGGGCATGCTGAGCGAGGGCGCTGATGGCCTCCTCCGTGGCCCGTCTCGCAATCGTGACCTCATCATAGGTTCTCTTGCGGATTTCACGTGTGATCTTCTGTTCGGCCAGCATCGCGGTCCATTCTCCCCGCCTGGCGTAAATCGGAGTGAGATCGAAGCCGTAGGCATCGATGACGTCGCCCGCCACGTTACGGATCGCGTACCGCTTCCCGTTCGGAGAATCCTTCGCCACGATCAGCTTGAGGTCCGTGAGCTGTGCCAGGATACGCCGGATCGAGCGGTCATTGAGCCCCGTGCGGCTTGCCAGGTGATCGTTGGATGGCCACACCAGCAGCTTCTCCCATTCCTGCTCGCCCCAACAGGCGACGAGCTCGGAGAGCACCAGACGCTGCGCGGGGCGTAAGGCAAGCGCCTTCTCCGCATCTCGGGTGGCTGTCGAGAGTTCCTTTCGCGTCACCGTGCAGCCTGCCTCTAGGGCGAGCTTCTTCGCGACCAGAGCGGCATGAACCAGCCGCCGGCCTCCTGTCGATGCAATTTGCACCACACCCTCCTTATCGAGGGCAAAGCGAGATCGTTCACCGGCTCGGTGTCTTGACACTCGATTCGTCTGGGTGGATAAGAATGGTGTGACTTATCCTTGCCACCCAGTGGTGAGATCCAAAGGCCCCGAGGTCGCCAAACCTTGGGGCCTTTTGCTTTGCCGCGGTTACATCACGAAGTCCCCTCCTCCCTCGCCTCGGCATAAGCCTCGGCCAGGACTGGAAGCTGTTCGACGAGGTATGCCGCGAATTCCGCGTCAAATCCCTTGTCGAGACTGATCCTCAGATCGCGGCCGGCATGACTGACCTTGGCGACCTTCCGACCAGAAGCAGTTGAAATCATCCGAGCCCCTCCTCTACCGGACTGGGCGCTCTCGACGACCGGCTTCTTCGTGGCGACAGAGAGCACACGGGAGAAGCGGGTGTCGGTATCGAGGCTTGCGAATATCGGCTCGGCGATCGCGCTCTCGGCTGCGCTCCGGGCCGTTGCGTTCGCCAGCGCATCCGCGAGCGCGATCCAACGCGCCCTACCCGCTTTCGGGGCCGGGCCGATGGCGCTTGCGATGGTCTCGGGGATCGATTTCGCGACCGCGATGTAGCGGCTCAGATCCGCTTTGTCGGTGGACAGCGCCTGCATGATGACGGTTCGGTCGAAATCGAGAGCTTCGAGATGGAGTGCAAAGAACGCTTTCTCGATGAATGAGAGGTCTCGCCGGTCGAGGTTCTCCTTGCCCTGAGCGACGACGAGTTCCTGATCGGTCAGGTCGCGCACGACGGCCCTGACCTTGATCCCGAGTCGGCGGGCCGCCCTCACCCTTCGGTGCCCGAAAGCGATCTGATAGCGGTCCTTGGCGTTGGGATGCGGGCGCACCAGGATCGGTACCTGCTGACCGCTTTCCCGGATGCTTTCTGCAAGGGCATCGAGGCTCGCATCGGTCGCGTCCGCCATGCGGTCAGACACGAAGGATCCGTCGAGCAGGGTGGGATCCAACTCGATGATCGCGGATCCGGCTTCCACCTGATCGCGGATGTCCGTCAGTTGCTGCAGCGAAGCGCCCATGGCGGCGATCGCGCCGCTGCGGATGCGTGGCGCTGGCGCCGATTGAGGGGTCGCGTTGGGAGCTCCCAACTTCTCGGATGATTTGGCCGACGCCGAAAAGATGGCGTCCATTGCTGTCTTGCGGCTCATGCTGCACGACCCCACGCTTTGCGGACCATTGCCTCGACCTCTCCATTCACGGCATCGAGTGCCTCGATGGCGCGGTCATATGTTTGACGGTTCATGGACTCACGGCCGACCTCGTAGAGAGTCTGCTTGGTGAGGCCCGCGTCCGACACGGCCGACGACTTCACCATGGGGCTGGTGAGAACCGATTCGCCGAAAAGGTTGCGCAACAGAGCGGTAATACGGGTTTGCGGTCCGTCCTGAGGCTCGTAGCGCGTAATCAGATACCGCAGCGCGTCGTAGCGGATCACGCCCCCTGCCCCGCGTACAACCTCGAGAAGGTCGTCCGTCATGGCGAGGAACTGGGACATGGACGCGACGTCGAGCATCTGCGGATGAACGGTAATGAGCAGCGAGGTTGCCGCGCACAGCGCCGACAGCGTCAGGAAGCCGAGCTGCGGCGGGCAGTCGATCACGACCACATCGTAATTGTCGGCGACGGAATCGAGAGCCTTGGCGACCCGTTCGAAGAAGAGCTGATCGCGCTGGCGCGACGTGAGGGCCTTGGGGGTCTCGTGCTCGAACTCCATGAGCTCAAGATTGCCGGGCACGATGTCGAGACCGGTGAAGTAGGTCGGCCGGATGATCTCGGACAGCGGGCGTCTCTCCTCGCCGTAGCGGATTGCGCCGTACAGGGTTTCGCCGGGCCCGACGTCGATTTCGGGCTGTACGCCGTGCAGGGCCGACAGGCTGGCCTGCGGGTCGAGATCGACAGCTAGGACACGATACCCCTTGAGGACGAGATATTGGGCCAGATGCGCCGAGGTCGTGGTCTTGCCCGATCCACCTTTGAAGTTGACGACGGAGATGACCTGGAGATGCTCATCACCCTGGCGTCGCGGTGAGAATTTCCGGCCCGATTTGGTGGTCTCGTCGAAGAATTCGCGCAACGCATGAATGTCGGCCAGCGAATACGACCTCCGGCCATACTGGGTGATTTCCGGTTGCGGGCCCTGGCCTTCGATGGAAAGCTGCCGGAGCCTGCTGTCGGAGATCCCGAGGAGTTTCGCAGCCTCGCCGGAGGAAAACCGGCGTAGGACCTTCTCGGCGCTGGGGGGGTAAAAGGCGGCTGCCATCGCGTGCAGCTGCGAGCGTAGGATCGCAGCGTGCTCGCCGATGGCGGAGCCCGATTCGGGAGACGGCATTGCAGCGTCTGATCGCACAGCTTGCTGTTTCACGGCGGTCCTTTCATTTACGGCAAATCGACAAATACACGCCTAATACCGTAAGGGTTAATGGATTCTGCGATTCGGTTCGAGAGTCGAGTCTGTTGGCAAGTCCCAATGGCATTTAGCTGTTGAGAACCGAGACCTGAAAACGGTGTGAATCTGTTGCTGCGCAACCGATCCCACGTTCAAACTGGGTCCGATTCGGACCCGCACGACAGTGCGGCACGTCTCAAGATGCAACTCAATACTCATTCTCGATCGCCGCGATGGGGCCGCACGCAGAGCCTGCGTCAATGGGCGGTCGATCCTGCAGCTTGTTCGGCAGCGCCACGCTTTGCCGCCTGCGGAAGGCGCCATGCCGACCGAGGGGCGCGGGATGGAGGCGCAGGGGAGCATTAGCGCATCGTGCGGAAAAGTGGACCCGGTTTTTCGCAGGAAGGATGCGCTCACCTAAGAAGGGAGCACCGGATTCAATCCCAAGAGTGGATTCCACTTTTCACGTCCGATGCTCGAAGAGAGCGACCGAATCTCTCATGGATATGGCTCCGGCGCAGACGACTCCTGGCTCAGAAGGCGAGGTATTGCTCTGAGGGGTCGGGCGGCTCGCCGTTACGTCCTGCTCAGGGGAAGGCACTCATTGAAGGCTTTGAAGCGCATCGGGAAGCCGCCAATTCCACCTCAAGGGGCACACACATAAAGAAGTCCGGGTTTTACCGTGAGGAGGGCTGCGAACCAGATGTGCATGCATCGGTGCAGTGCGGCGTCGGGATCTCCATTGTGGCAGTCGGTCCAGGGCAAGGGCGCGTTTGCTGCGAGGCAAACCTTATGGAGTTGACCGGCCGTACCTTAACGGACGGTCTTGATCCTTTCGGGCCCAACAGTCGCTCAAAGGGCCCCATGCTCCCGCACCGTTCTCGGCCATGCGGAGCAAGGAAAGCGGCGGCCTCTCCATGCAAGCGAGGCCAGGATCGTCGCGGAAGAGCCTCATTGCCGTCAGACCGGGACCCTTGGGTGTGAGGGCCGATCAAAGGTGAGGCAAGGGATTTGAAACGCGGGGTGCCGCCATAAGAGTTGAGCGTTCCGCGTCGTGATGATGCTCTGTATTTGGCATTCATCGTCCTTGGAGTTGGGAGCTCCCAACGCGGAAAACGATGCGAGCCTTTATCCATCTCAGCGCCGATGAGATGAGCTGTTAAACCGGTCGCATGGCCTCTATCCGAGCCGTGGCCGCGGATCGCGGACCGAGCGGGCACACACGGCATATTCCAGCTTCCTGCAAGCGCTCGACGATCTTTCTTGGGATCCCGAGACATGGCGCTCCCGTCCGACATTGGATCAAACATCACGCGTCTCTTCCAGGTCTGAAGACCAAAGACGGCCATGCAGGGCCGAGCAGGGGGCGCCACGCCCCGACACAGGTGCGGCCACGATGCTCGTTGCGAGGGGCACCACTCATTACTGCCCACTCGCATCCAGCCTGTAGAGCGGGCACAACGGCGATGCAGGCTGCTGCGTCTATGGCTTTCGGTGCCTGTCGCCGTGCCGCTAGCGCATCGTGCGGTCCCAGCGGGCCGCGCGAGCCAAAAGTGGACCCGGTTTTCACGACCGTGGCCCTTCGGGTCCGCGCCGAACGATGCGCCATTCAAGGAGTGGAGCATCGGGTTGGATCCCAAAAGGAGGGCCACTTTTCACGTCCGATGCTCTAGATCAGCCGGGGCTATAAGCCGGCCCTCGGCAGAAGCCCGGACAGAGCCGGTCAAAGCACTATCGGGAGGGGAGGGGATGATTCGCCGGTTCGCTCGTTGTTCGGAAGCCAGGGCGCCTGAAAGGATGGACTGGCGAGACCCATCGCATGTCTCTCCGCGACCCGCCGCGCGCGATCCTCGACATCGCTCGAGTGCCGAAGGTCGGCCTGACTGACGCTGGGGGCGCTTATCGTTAGCGCATCGTGCGGATCCGGCGGTACTTCTGGGGTATGGCACTCTTGGGGATAATGTGTCTGGCGGCAGGGAAGGGCCTGTCGATGGAAAGTTCGTGCCGGAATGCGCAATGCCAGCCGAGCCTGAGGCCGGGCAATGGCCGGTCGAACAAGGCACTGCCGCCAAGGCTGCGGCAGCCGCGTTCGTGCCGCCGATCTCACCTGACGACAAGGCGCAGCGGGAAGGCGGTTGCCACATTCGATTATCCCGGCAATGCTTTGGTGCGGAAACCCGGGCAGTCCTCAAATTTACGCCGTGCGGACAGACCTTGAAGGTATGGAATCGGAGCGAGGCAGCGGGTGCCCCACCTTGCCGAATGGCCCTTCCGGGCTCGAAAGGACACTTTTTAGTCCACCCGCTAAGTCATTGATGATACGAGCAACACTCCGACATGAGGAAGCTAGGCAGGACATTGCTACGATGACATGTAGGCGGTTTCCGGCATCCGGGAGAAACGTCTGTCCCTGCCGCAAACAGTCCTGACCGCTGGCCTTGTAGGACCGCGCATTGCCCCATGCTGGGGGCACTGATGTGCCTTTCTAAACCCCATCAGCGTGCTTCTGAAAAGCCCTCTTCTCGTCATGCGGTTAACACGAGTTGCCCAAAGCCATATCCAGGCAAACCGCCGTTTCCTCCTGTCGCAGCTTGGGAACCCATGCGCAGCATCGGCCTCTCGACATGGGGCTCCTCGGAACGGCTCTCCTCGGACCGGATGCGGAGTCATTCACTCCCTTGCATTCCCTTGTCGCGGGCGAACAGGCCCCTCGGCGGGCCTGGATCGAAAAATTGTGTGCCTCGGTTCCCAAGGATGGAGCTCTGATGCGCATGTAGCGGGAGGCGCTCCAAGGAACGGAGATCAGCTCTTGAGCGTCGGACCCAGGCGTCGATCAGCTTGTCTTCCACCCCGCTTCCGGGCCGGGGCTGTCGAATCCCGTTCGATAAGGCGGCAGGCGAGTTCTGTCCGGCGTACGACGCGTTGTCCCTGCGTGGAGAGCTCAATCAGCGTCTCGACCGCTGCCTCGCCCAATTCGCGAGCCGGAATGTGCATCGTCGTGAGGCGTGGCGTGAGGAGGTCCGAGATCGGCAGATTGTCGATCCCCATGATTGAAATCTCATTCGGGCAGTCGATCTGGCGGGCCGTCAAGGCCGAGAGGGCTCCGAGCGCAAGGCTGTCGGCGGCGCAGAGAAGTGCCGTCACATGGAGCGTTCCCTTGTCGAGGCGCTCGCCGATCGCACGCTCGGCACATTCCGGTGTCCAGTCCTCGACGCTGATGACATTTTCGTCGGGGTAGGGCAGCCCGTGCTCGGACAGGGCATCCCGCCAACCCTCAAGACGCCGCCGAATTGTGGGGCGGCCAGGACGCATGACGAAGCCGATATTCTTATGCCCCAGGCCGATGAGATAGTCGCAAGCCATGCGTGTCGCAGAGCGGTTGCAGGGGCTGACGCTCGAAATGCGCATGAGCGGATCGTCACCGTTGATCAGAACCGCCGCCTTGCCGCTCTCATGGATGCGCTGCATGACCTGAGCGTCATCGATCGTCAGAAGGAGCACGCCGAGGAAGTCCTCTCGATCAAGCGCGTCGATGAGGGGGGCATGGCTTTCTTCCGGGTCGGGAAGAGGCACGAGGGAGACGTCGATCTCCCGTAACGCGGCGGCGGACTTCAGGCCCTCCAGCACATGCCAGGTAAATTGGGTGCGGCTGTAGTCGGTCATCGCAGCCTTGCTGGCGAGCACCGCAATTCGGGCGCCCTGAACCGTATTGGGCAAGGGATAGCCCGCGTTTCTCGCTGCCTGAAAGATTTTCCGGCGCACATCCTCTCGAACGCCCTTTTGACCCGTCAGGGCACGGGACGCCGTACTGATGGAAACGTCACAGGCCATCGCGATATCGCGAAGGCGGCTGCGGGCGACGGGTTTCGAGGAAGGAAATGGCTTTTGCGACATGCCTACACGCTGCAAAAAATTTTCATGTTGCGCAATTACCCTTAGTGATGAAAAATCATTTCAACAACAATCGGTGCCCGGGAGGCAGCGCATATGAGGGAGGGAGGGCGTCTCACGCGCCAACTCGACCGTCTGGTCGCAGGCATGGTGGCCTTGCGCCACGACGGAGCGTTCGACGAGCCGAATCTCGACGGCACTCCTGGCGATTACATCAGCTTTGACGGGTGGGAATGGCCTCAGGGTGTCGGTCTCTACGGTCTGGTCCGCTACTGGGAGTTCACCGGAAGCAACGAGCATCGCCGTCTGATCGAGGCTTGGTACGAGCGCCAACTCGGCAAAGGCCTCCCCAGGCTCAATGTCAATACAACCGCCCCCATGCTCGGTCTGTCCATGCTTTGGGACAAGACGCGGGACGAGCGCTGGCGCGTGCCACTCGAGCATTGGGCACGTCTCGTGATGAACGAGCTTCCCCGCACCGAACAAGGCGGCTTCCAGCATGTCGTTTCAGACGGCGTGAACCCGGGAGAGCTCTGGGACGATACGCTCTTCATGGTGTGCCTGTTCCTGGCGAATTACGGTCGCGCCGCAGGCCGCGACGATCTCGTTCAGGAATCCGTCCGGCAGTTTCTGCTCCACGCGCATTACCTGACCGATACCGAAACCGGCCTCTGGTTCCATGGCTGGACCTTCGATGGGCGACACAATTTTGCACGCGCGCGCTGGGCGCGAGGCAATGCGTGGATCACGGCGGGTCTTCTCGACTTCATCGAGTTGGGCGGCATCGCCGGCGGTGTCAGGGACTATCTCCTCGGCTGCCTGCGGACGCAGGCCGGCTCCCTTCTGCACCATCAGGATCGCACCGGGGCCTGGCATACCCTGATCGACGACCCGTCGTCCTATCTCGAGGCATCCGCAACGGCAGGCTTCGGCTACGGCCTCCTGAAAGGCGCACGCCTCGGCGCCTTGGGCGAGGAGGCACGGCAGGCTGGTCTTCGCGCCTTGGATTATGTGCTCGCCCATATCGATGAGGACGGCACGCTGCAGAATGTCTCCTACGGCACGCGCATGGGACGCGATCTGCAATTCTACCACGACATTCCCATCCAGCCGACGGCGTACGGTCAGGCCCTGGCCATCCTGCTTCTGGCGGAGGCCGTCCGTCACATGAATGATGCTCAACAGGAGTCCGCGGCATGATCGACGTCCGCTACGGTGCAGCACCCGAAACCATCGGTACCTTGTCGACCGAGAATCTGCGCTCGACCTTTCTCGTCGAGCACCTGTTCCCTACGGATGATATCCGCCTCGTCTATACTCACATCGACCGCATGATTCTCGGCGGCGCCGTTCCAGTCGGGAAACGCGTCACCTTCGGCGACGGCGCCGCTATCGGCACGCCGCATCTCCTGTCGTATCGCGAGATGGGTGTCGCCAATCTCGGTGGAAGCGGTCGCGTCGAGGTGGACGGACGGACCTTCGATCTCGAAAACCGCGATATCCTCTATGTCGGACGCGGCGCGCAGCGACTGACCTTGTCGAGCGCAGACAGCGCCAATCCGGCGCGGTTCTACATGACCTCCGTGCCCTCGCAGACGGATTATCCGCACCGGCTGATCACCCGCGCCGAGGCGAAGCCTTTGGAGCTGGGAGAAGAGAAACGTTCGAACAGGCGTTCGCTGCGCATGTATATCCATCCCGAGGTCTCGCCCTCCGCGCTTCTCCTCATGGGCATCACCGATCTTTCTCACGGGAGTGTCTGGAACACCATGCCGCCGCATCTGCATGAGCGGCGCATGGAAGCGTATGTCTACTTCGATTTGGCGCCTGATGACCGCGTCATCCACCTGATGGGCCGCCCCGATGATACCCGTCACCTCGTCGTCGCGGATGGCGAGGCGATCCTCTCCCCGGCCTGGTCGATCCATATGGGCGCGGGCACAGGTCCTTACGCCTTCGTGTGGAGCATGACCGGTGAAAATCAGGAATACACCGATGTGGACCCGGTGCCGGTTAGCGCCCTGCGGTGAGAAGAGCCATGGCGAGAGACATGTACCTGACCCATCCCCTGAAACCCGGCCAAGCTGTCGGCCACTGGCAGCTCGGCGACATTCATGAGGAGCGTTACGACGTTCCGGACCGTACCATGGAAGGGAAGATGGACGCCTTCTTCTTCCTGACCAAGGACCGCAACTTCATCCCCCATCAATATGCGTGCCGCACGGATTTCATCGAGCAGTATCGCGGCAAGGCCCCTCGGCCGACTACGCGCTTCGAGCCGACCCGCGTCTGGCTGCCTTTCGGGTCTCCACGGGTGGACCTGTCGGGCTTCTGGTTCCGGGCAACCCGGGTCGAATGCTGGGCGCGCACGACAATCGACAGCCCATGCGATCAGGTGGCGCGGTTCAGCTTCGCGACATGCGGCGGCGCATTCCTGGAGGCGAACGGCCGACGCGTGGCGGTGCTGACCCGGTACCAGCGCAATTTCGAGGAGCGCATCGAGATCGAAGTGCCGCTGAAGGCGGGCAGGAATGAAGTGCGGGTCTGGTTTGCCGATCTCTGCGAGCGTGATGCACGTTACTACTTCAGTCTCGAGCTGATCGCGGGCGAAGGGCTGTCGGTCGGTATGCCGAGCGCCATTGATGGAGCGCGTGCCCTCGCCCTAGAGAGCATGCTCGAAGGCATGCGCTTCGAGAGGTCGTCTTATGGGCGAGGCGAGGTCGCCATCGTGTTCGACAATCCCGCCGCCGGTACGCTCGACGTCCATGTGGAAGTTCGTGGCGACTTTATGTCGACGGAGGATACCCTCGAATTTCACAGGAAGCTCCCGGTTGGTGCGAACCGCGTCGTTGTCGCCGATACGGGCGAATTGCCAGCCGATTTCAGGCATTTCGACATCACGCTGCGGGATGGTGACTTCTTGGCGACGCGCGTACTGGGCGTCGAGATCTGTCATCTGGACGAGCAGCCTCCCGCTTCCGCCGACATCAAGGTGAGGGTTCAGGCCGTTCTCGACCATGTGGCCGAGCGCGGCGAGCGCGACATGGTGGCGGTGCTGGCGCGGCTCGCCGTGAACCGTGGTGGCCCGGAGACGGATCGCATCATCGAAACCTGCCTGCCGATCATCGGCGATTGTCATGACTGTGCAGATTTCCTGCTGGTCCCGCTCCTGTGGTCGCGCATTGTCTGGCCGGAACGCATCGCGCCGGAGACCCGGGCGCGCATGGACGAGGTGATCCTGCGCTTTCGCTACTGGATGGATGAGCCCGGCAACGACGTTATGTGGTACTTCAGCGAGAACCATGCGCTGCTGTTTCACACCGCCTGTCATCTCGCCGGAACGCTCTTCCGGGATGCAACCTTCACGCGCTCAGGGCGCAAGGGCCGTGAGCAGGCCGAGATCGGCCGACACCGCCTCCTCGAGTGGCTGACGCATTTCGAGGCCTGCGAGATGGCCGAGTGGAATTCGGCGCCGTATTTCCCGATCGATTTGAAGGGCCTGTGCGCCCTTTACGCGCTTTCACCCGACGCCACCATTCGCGAACGCTCCGGTGCCGCCATCCGCCGCCTTCTCGAGATCATGTCCCTGTCGAGCCACCACGGCATGATGACAGCCTCGCAGGGCCGCAGCTATGAGCATACGCTCCGGCCAGGACGTACGCTCGAGCTGTCGGGCATCTCATATCTCGCCTTCGGCACGGGATCGCTCGGCCGCCGCTTCCATGCCCTGCCGCAGCTCGCTCTGTGCTTTGCCGAACATGGCTTGACCGTCGATCCGGACCTCGCCGCCATCGCCGACCTTAAAAGGGCCGGATCCTATGAATGGCGCTACAAGCAGGGCGAGAACGGCATTGCCTCGCTCTATCACTTCAAGTCGAAGGATTATGCCCTGGGCAGCATCGCCGCCTATCGCTGGGGCGAGTGGGGCTATCAGGAAACTGTCCTGCATCTGCGTTTGGGGGAGCGCCCGGAATCGCAAATCTGGATCAATCATCCGGGCGAGGTGATCCATAGCGGCTACGGCCGTCCTTCCTATTGGGGCGGGTGTGGAACGGTTCCGCGCGTTCACCAGTATCGTTCTCTCGCAGTCGTGGAATTCAACGTTTATTCGATGCAACCGGACTTCACCCATGCATGGTTGCCGGAGGCCGAGATGGATGAGGTCATCCGCGACGGGAACCGCATCCTGGTGCGGTCCGGCGATGGACTTTGCCTCCTCGTTGCAAGCGCTCCCTTCGGCTCGGTGACAAGGGGACCGGCAGCGGGATGCGAAGTCCGCTTGCCCGGACATATCGGACGCTGGATCGTGCGCCTTTCCGACGTCGCGACAGAAGGTGGCCTTGAAGCCTTCGGACGACGGTTCGCCGACTTGGCGGCGGAAAAACGGGACAATGACATCATCGTCATTCATGACCCTGATTTCGGCCTCGTGGCCTGCGGCCCCGATGGGGTGGTGCGCACAGCGAGGGAAGTCATCGACCCGAAGAGCTGGACGTTGTCGGGAGAGTTGAAAGCCTTGCCGGAAGGAAGACGTGTGACGCTGCCATCCCGGCACAAAAAAGAAGAGCAACTTAAGATTGCCTGAAACACATTCATCATGGGAGGAAAGTGATGAAGGGACTTAAAAGTCTGACCTGCGGGGCCCTGGTCCTCGCGCTCAGCGCGGCCGCCGCCCAGGCGGCCACGGAAGTGCGCATCATGTGGTACTCGGACGGAAATGAAGGCGAGGTCCTGCAGGATCTCGTAAAGCGGTTCGAGGCTCAAAACCCCGAGATCAAGGTCGTGGTCGACAATGTCGCCTTCGGCGTCGTCAAGGAACAATTGCCAGTGCAGTTGGAAGCCGGACGGGGACCCGACATCGTGCGTGTGGTCGAGCTGAAGTCGCCTGCCAAGCACTGGCTCGATCTGCGTCCTTATCTCAAGGACGCCGCGACCTTCGAGAAGAGCTTCAGCAATACGCTCGACTGGATGCGCGAGGATGGCAGCAATGCACTTCCGGGCTTCATGACCCAGCTCACCATCACCGGCCCTCTGGTGAACACCACCCTCTTCGAGCAGGCAAGCGTTCCCGTTCCGGGTGAGAAGGCAACGTGGGACGAATGGGCAGCAGCTGCCAAGAAGGTTGCCGACAGCCAGAAAATTCCAATCGCACTCGCCTTCGATCGCTCCGGCCACCGCTTCATGGGGCCGGCGATCTCGATGGGTGCGAAGATCATCGGTTCGGATGGTAAGCCTGCGGTGGTGGACGATGGCTTCAAGGCCATGGCCCAGCGCATTGCTGACTGGCACAAGAACGGCATCATGCCCCGTGAGATCTGGGGCGGCGTCGCCGGAACGACCTACAAGGGCGCGAACGATGAGTTCGTGAACGGCCAGGTCGCCGTGTACTTCTCGGGCTCCTGGCAGGTCGCCCAGTTCTCGCAGAAGATCAAGGACAACTTCGACTGGTCCGCTGTGCCCGAGCCGTGCGGGCCTGCTGCCTGCACCGGTATGCCGGGCGGTGCCGGTCTCGTTGCGGTAAAGTACACGACCCACCCACAGGAGGTGGCGCGCGTGATGGAATATCTCGCAAGTGAGCCCGTGGTGCGCGAATTCTCCGAGCGCACCCTGTTCCTGCCGGCTCACCAGGGGGTCGCCGCGAAGGGCGTGGATTTCAAGACGAGCGATCCGAACGTGAAGAAATCCCTGGGCATCTTCCTCAAAGCGACCCAGACCGCCGATCCGCTCGCGCTCAAGATGCAGAGCTACCGGTGGTCGGGCCCGATCTACGCCGCCGTCGTCAGCCGGCTCGGACAGGTCGTTGCCGGCGAGGCGCAGCTCTCCGACGCTTATGCCCGCATCGAGGATGACATCAAGCAGAAGGTCAGCGAGGCCTCCCGCTAAAGCTGAGAGGTGCCGCCATGAGCACCACGATCCCCGGAATGCGAGGACAGGCGTTCAGCCTGTCCTCCGTCCTGGTTCTGCCGTTCCGCATTCTCATGGGCCTGCTGAACGCTCCCATGAGCGCCGTGCAGCGTCGGTTCGGCATCGGCGGGGTGGGGGCCGTGTTCCTGGCTCCGAACATGCTGATCTTCAGCATCTTCGTGCTCATTCCCGTTGCCATCAATGCTGCGTACTCCCTGACTGGCGGCACCGCGATCTTCTTTGACGGGCGCTATTTCGCCGGTTTGGACCAGTATCGGACGCTGCTCTCCTGCAACGACTACACGACCCCGTCCACCTGTCTCCAGGACGCCTTCTGGCAGAGCGTGCACAACACGGCTTTCTTCGTGATCGTGCAGGTGACGGTGCTCGTGCTTGCCTCGTTGGGAACGGCACTTGTCCTCAATCGCGAGATGCGGGCACGCGGCTTCTGGCGCAGCGTCTTCTTCTTTCCCGTCCTGCTTTCGCCGGTCGTGGTCGGCTTGATCTGGAAATGGATCTTGCAGCGTGACGGACTGCTCAACGCACTCCTCCTGAATTTCGGGTTTGAGCGGACGTTGTGGCTTGCGGAGCGCAATTGGGCCATGTTCTGGGCTGTTTTCGTGTCCGTCTGGGCGCATCTCGGCTTCTATGCGCTGATCCTCCTGGCCGGTCTCCAGGCGATTCCGCGCGATCTGTACGAGGCTGCGATGATGGACGGAACAGGGCGCCTACGCACCTTCTGGCGCATCACTCTGCCGCTCCTGTGGCCCAATCTGCTCGTCGTCATCATTCTGGCGCTCATCCGCGCCGTTCAAGTCTTCGACGAAGCCTTCGTACTGACGGGCGGCGGTCCGGGCACCAGCACCATGTTCATGACCCAATACATCTATGAGACGGGCTTTGCTCATGTTCTGCGCAATCTGGGGCTCGCATCGGCAGCTTCCATCCTCATGGGTGTCGTCCTGGTCGGCCTTACCGCCTTGCAGCTCGTGGTCTCGAACAGGCGCGCCAGAAAGGAAGCAGCATGACCGCACTCGCGACCTTCATTCTGCGCCGGCGTGGCGGCACCGGCTGGCATTGGACCGATGTTCTGGCCTATATCTGGCTCGCTATGGGCCTCGTCCTGATGTTCGGTCCGGTCCTCTGGCTTGTGGTCTCGTCCTTCAAGTCGCCGGGGGCTCTCGCGGAATTCCCACCGACTTTTCTGCCGCTCGGCACACAGACCGCGATGGTTCAAGGCCACGATAACCCGCTGCCGCTCTATCGGGTGGTGCAAGGCGACGGCACCGAGCGGGTTCTCGCCCAGGTGCGGCGAGTCGGCATCATGGCGCAGATGATCGATCCGGGGAATCCAGATACCGTCATCCGCGTGCCGATCGACAAGCGCATGCCGGTTCGCGAGATCAGCCTCGCCACCACGAACTACAGCGAGCCGCTGCAGCAGTTCGACTTCGTGCGCTATTTTCAAAACTCACTCTTCGTGACCATCACGGCAACTCTCATAACGCTCGTGGTGAATTCCATGGCGGCCTACGCCCTCTCGAAATATGAGTTCAAGGGCCGAACGGCGGTGCTCGGCATCATTCTCGCCACCTTGATGGTGCCCCTGTCCGTCATCGTCGTGCCACTCTATCTCGTGGTGAATTCACTCAACCTGTTCGATACGCTTTGGGGCGTGATCTTGCCGACAGTTGCGACACCGACCGGCGTGTTCCTGCTGCGGCAATACATGCTCACGATTCCTGACGAGCTGCTTGATGCGGCGCGGATGGACAAAGCGTCGGAGTGGCAGATCTACTGGCGCATTATCCTGCCGCTCGCGGCTCCGGCATTGGCCGTGCTCGCCATCTTCTCCGTGATGTGGCGATGGAACGATTTCCTGTGGCCGCTGATCGTTCTATCCCGCAAGGAGAACTATACCTTGCAAGTCGGTCTCAATGCCTTCTCGGGCGAATTGAACGTGCAATGGCACTACGTGCTGGCCATGACGGTTCTGTCGATCATTCCAGTCGCCGTCATCTTCCTGTTCCTCCAGCGCTATATCACTGCAGGCATCGCCAATACGGGTCTGAAATGATGCGCGCCGAATCCAGAAAGACCATGCCGTGAGCCACCTTGTTCTTCGCCATGTCATAAAGGAGTACGGTGCCGTGCGGGTGCTGCATGGCATCGATCTCGAAGTCAGGGACGGCGAATTCGTGGTCTTCGTCGGCCCGTCCGGCTGCGGAAAATCCACGTTGCTGCGGACGATTGCGGGGCTCGAGCGCACAAGCTCAGGCGAGATCAGGCTCGACGACCGGCTCGTCAATGAAGTTTCGGCTGCTGACCGGGGACTCGCCATGGTGTTCCAGTCCTATGCGCTCTACCCACACATGAGCGTGCGCCAAAATCTGGCTTTCGGGCTGGAGAACACCCGAATGCCGCGAGATGAGATCGACAGGCGCGTATCCGAGGCCGCCAAGATGCTGCTGATCGAGCCGCTTCTGAACCGCAAGCCACGCCAGCTCTCCGGCGGTCAGCGCCAGCGCGTCGCGATCGGTCGCGCGATCGTGCGCCGGCCTGGGATCTTTCTCCTCGACGAGCCCCTGTCCAATCTCGATGCGGAGCTGCGCGTGGTGATGCGTGCAGAGCTCGCCGCACTCCATAAGCGCCTTGGCGCTACGATGATTTATGTCACGCATGATCAGACGGAGGCCATGACACTTGCCGATCGCATAGTCGTTCTGCGCGACGGCAAGATCGAGCAGGTCGGCACGCCGCTCGAGCTCTACAACAATCCCGCCAATCGTTTCGTGGCTGGATTCATCGGTTCGCCGCGCATGAATTTCATCGAGGCCGAGATCATTCCCGTTCCTGGCGGGATCGGAATCCAGGTCAGCGGGAAGCCGCAGAAGTTGCCATCTCTCGACCTCGCGCCCGGCTCCAGGATCGTCCTCGGCATCCGACCGCACGCCGCAACCGTTACGGAAAGTGATCAGGGCACCCTTCCGCTTGAGCTTACCCTTGTCGAGCAGCTTGGTGCGGAAACGATCCTGCACGGCAAGACGGATCGTGGGGAGACATTCACGGTATCGGCGCCGGGGCAGCGGCGCTTCTCCATAGGGGAGCGGATCGGCATTGAGGTCGCCCCCGAGGCGATGCATGTTTTCGATGCAGAAGGCAAAGCTCTGCCGCGCGTCTCACATGACGCTTGAGAGTTTGGACACTGCCGCCCTTTGCAGACCACAGCGGCAGCATCGATAAAACGCTATCGTGATTTTCAAGGTGCAACGATCATGTCAGTTTCTTTCGATCTGCAAGGCAAGAGGGCAGTGGTTACGGGAGCCAATACGGGCATTGGGCAGGCGATCGCCGTTGCTCTGGCCGAGGCCGGCGCCTCCATCGTCGGCGTCGGTCGCTCGCCGATGGATGAGACGGAGGCGCAGGTTCGTGCATCGGGATCGACATTTGACTCCGTCAGAGCTGATCTTTCGAGCCTCGAGCCGATCGAGAAAGTCATGAGTGCCGCGAAGGAAGGCGGCGGGCGGATCGATATTCTCGTCAACAATGCCGGAATCATCCGACGTGCGGACGCTATCGATTTTACCGAAGCCGACTGGGATGACGTGATGAACGTCAATCTCAAGTCCGTATTCTTCCTGTGTCAGGCGGCGGCCCGACATATGCTGGCGGATGGAAAGGGCGGCAGGATCATCAACATTGCTTCGCTTCTCTCCTTCCAGGGGGGTATTCGCATTCCCTCCTATACGGCAAGCAAAAGCGGGCTCGCCGGCCTCACGCGCCTTCTGTCGAACGAGTGGGCGGCCAAGGGAATCAATGTCAACGCCATCGCGCCGGGTTATATCGAGACCAACAACACCGAACCGTTGCGGCAGGACCAGAAGCGTAGCTCCGAGATCCTTGGGCGCATTCCGGCTGGGCGCTGGGGTCAGCCGGAGGATATCGGAGGAGCGGCAGTCTTCCTGGCCTCACAGGCAGCGAACTATATTCACGGCATCGTCCTGCCGGTCGATGGAGGGTGGCTGGCCCGCTAGAGCCTTTTCCATGAACTTCGGTTCACGGAAAAGGCATTTGTTGTTTGAGAAAGACGCCTTTTCTTCGCAAAACCGGCATCCACTTTTGCGGAAAAGGCTCTAGCGCATCGTGCGAAAAAGTGGACCCGGTTTTTCGCGAGAACGGTGCGCCCCTCGAAACGGGAGCCTCGGACGTGAAAAGTGGGAGCCGGCTTTGCGTGAAAAGACGTGCAAGACCATAGACTGACAGCATCGCATATGGGTTCGATTTCACGCCCGGCGCTGTAGCGCGGCCCGCTGGGTCCGCACGATGCTCTAGGCGCGCCACAGCAGAAGTGACCGGGAGCAGCCCCGCACCGAGGGTCTATCCGTTTCGGTGATGTGGAGGACCGGCGCTGGTCAGTGAAACGCAGCGCCGGTACGAAACCGATAGCCCTCGATGCGAGGGAGGGATCTGTCGCTGCGAGGGGGCACAGGATCGCAACAGATCCAAGCGGGAGTGCGCTTACGGGAAGGGCGCATTGTCAGGCCGGGGTAGAAGGCCATTGAGAAGAAGATCCACCGCGATCTCGAAATGCCGTTCCATGTCGATGGGGCGGCGATCCGAAAACAAAAGCATCGAAATGTTCAGGGACAGAGCAGGCGCGAGCAGAAGTTCGGGGAACTCCAAAATGGAGGACGGACGGATCTCACCCTTCGTCGATCCAGCCTCGAGGCTTTGGCGCAAGCGTTTGACCACCGGACCCATGAAATTCTGGTGATGCTCGTCGATCAATTCCGGGAACCGGCTTGCCTCGGCGATCAGCAGCCGAAAAATCTCTCGGCTCCGTGGATCGGTGGAAAGAATCCGATACAGGTAGCAAAGGTAGGCGCGCAGGAATTCCGGAGCGGTCGATGAACTGCTTGCAGCGAATTCTTCGGCTTGAACATGGAGTGGCCGTGAGAACTCCCGGACCATCGCCACGAAGACCTGCTCCTTGTTCTCGAAATAGAAGTAGATCGTACCTTTGGTGACCCCGGCACGAGCCGCGACATCCTCAAGACGCGTGGCGGCGTAACCCTTCTGGACGAATTCCTCGAAGGCTGCCTCTAGGATCTCTCCGGGACGTTCTGCCTTGCGGCGGGCTCTGACACCTCCGGTCATTCGATCGCTCTCATCCTTCCCTTGCTGAACGCAGGCGCCCATGGGTTTTCCCAGCACGATCATTCAGGACAGGCAGTGGGGCGACGCACAACAGGCACCCTTCTGCTTCCACCATCTTGCTGGCCCACCAAGGTTTACAACTGGCTGACCCATAGGTCAATAAATGTTGACTAACCCGTAAGTCAATGAATATATGCGGCGCACAATCAATCAACCGAGTCTCCCGATGACCCGCCTCCTAATGTCGGCAGCCCGTCTCCTTTTGCCCGCAACCCTGCTCCTCACCTACCTCTCAGCAGCCAGCGCGCAGCAACCCGGAGGGGCTCAAATGCCGCCCCCGCAGGTGACTGTGACGAAGGTTGAGGCGAAGGAAGTACCTGTCACCTATGAGTATGCGGCCCGGATCTCGGCTCATCGCGAGGTCCAGGTCAGGGCGCGTGTTGGCGGGATTCTGCTCAAGCGCAACTTCAACGAAGGCGCAAGCGTCAAGGCCGGGCAGGTCCTGTTCGAGATCGATCCCGCTCCTTTCGAGGCCGAGCTTGCCCGTGCCAAGGCGCAGCTTCAACAGGCCCAGGCGCAATACAACCAGGCCGTCCGCGATGCGGAACGCGCCCTGCAGCTCTATGCAAAGGGCGCAGGCAGCGAGAAGGCCCGCGACGACGCGATCTCGGCCAAGGAGCTTGGCGCCGCCGCCGTCGCGGCTGCCGAAGCACAGATGCGCACGGCCCAGCTCAATCTCGACTACACCCAGGTCAAAGCGCCTATCAGCGGCATCACCAGCCTGGAGCAGGTGCCGGAAGGCAGCCTGATCGGTACCGCTGGGGACAGCAGCCTGCTGACCTCGATTACCGAGCTCGATCCCGTCTACGTGAACTTCTCGTTCGCCGATCGGGAAGGCAGCGAGATCCGGCGCATCCTCGATACCCGGTCCTCGAACGCGTCGCCGACCAAGAACCTCAAGGTCAAAATTACCTTCGGCGACGGACAGCCCTACGATCAGGACGGCACCATCGACTTCACGTCCAGCAGCATCGACACCGAAACCGGAACTCTGCAGGCCCGCGCCATCGTCAAGAACTCCGATCGCCGTCTTGTCCCCGGCCAGTTCGTGCGTGCGACCGTGACCGGACTGACCCTCAATGACGCCATCGTGGTGCCCGAGGCGGCCGTGATGCAGGGCCCGCAGGGGCAGTTCGTCTATGCCGTGAATGAAAGCGGTCACGCGGAGGTGCGTCCGGTTCAGCTCCGCCGACAGGTCGAGGGCGGCTGGATCGTCGCCTCGGGCCTAAGATCGGGCGACAAGGTCGTCACCGAGGGCGTCATCAAGGTCCGTCCTGGCGCGCCGGTGACAGCCACGGTCGCCTCCAACGACACTAGCGTGGTGGTAAAGCAGTGAACCCGCGTTTCTTCATTGATCGGCCGGTCTTCGCCGCCGTCATCTCCATCGTCATTGTTCTCGCCGGCGCCCTTGCCATCCGGGTGCTGCCGATTGCGCAGTATCCCGAGCTGACGCCGCCTCAGGTGGTCGTCAGCGCCACCTATCCCGGCGCGAGCGCCGAGACGGTGGCTCAGACGGTGGCCGCACCCCTGGAGCAGCAGATCAACGGCGTGGAGGGCATGCTCTACATGCAGTCCTCGAACTCGAGCGCCGGTACGATGCAGCTGACCGTGACCTTCGCTCTCGGCACGGATCCGGACCAGGCCACCATCGACGTCAACAATCGCGTGCAGCGCGCGACCCCGCTTCTGCCCTCTGAAGTGACACGCCAGGGCGTCACCGTTGCCAAGCGCTCGACCTCGATCCTCGGCATGGTTGCGATGTTCTCGAAGGATCCGCGCTATGACCGGACTTATGTCGGCAACTATGCGCTCCTGAATGTCATCGACGAGCTCAAGCGCATCCCGGGCGTCGGCGACGCCTCGGCCCTCGGTTCGCTCGATTACTCGATGCGCATTTGGCTGCGCCCGGACAAGCTCGCGCAATACAAGCTGACGCCGACCGATGTCGCTGCCGCGATCCGTGAACAGAACGCTCAGTTCGCCGCCGGCCGCTTCGGCGACGAGCCGACCGACAAGTCGGTCGCCTTCACGTACTCGGCCACGACCATGGGCCGCCTGCCCGACAGGGAGGCGTTCGAGAACATCATCCTGCGCTCGGACGCGAACGCCGCGGCGCTGCGCCTCAAGGACGTCGCCCGTGTCGAGCTCGGTGCGCAGAGCTACACGGTCACAGCCGAGCTCAACGGGACACCGGCCGTCCCCATTGCCGTGTATCTCCAGCCTGGTGCCAACGCGCTCGCCACCATGGAGGCGCTCACCGCCCGCATGGAGGAGCTCAAGCAGGCCTTCCCAGAGGGGATCGATTATCAAATCCCGTTCGACACGACCAAGTTCATCAAGGTCTCGGTCGAGGAGGTCATCCATACCTTCATTGAGGCCATCGTGCTGGTCGTCGCCGTCGTGTTCCTGTTCCTGCAGAACTGGCGCGCCACTCTGATCCCGGTCATTGCCGTGCCGATCTCGATCATCGGGACCTTCGCAGGCATGTACCTGTTCGGCTTCTCCATCAACCTGCTGACCCTGTTCGGCCTGGTGCTGGCCATCGGCATCGTGGTGGACGACGCCATCGTGGTGCTGGAGAACGTCGAGCGCATCATGTCGACGGAGCGCTTGCCGCCGCGTCAAGCCGCCATCAAGGCCATGGGCGAGGTCACGGGACCGGTCATCGCCATCGTGCTGGTGCTGTGCGCCGTGTTCGTGCCCGTCACGTTCATGGGGGGACTGGCCGGCGAGATGTACAAGCAGTTCGCCGTCACCATCGCGATCTCCGTGACGATCTCCGGCATTGTCGCGCTTACACTGACGCCCGCACTATGTGCGCTGATCCTCAAGCCGGGCCACCAGGAGCCGGCTCTGCCGTTCCGATTGTTCAACCGCGCCTTCGACCGGCTCACCGCCGGCTATACGGCCGGGGTGCGCTTTCTGGTGCGCCGCGTCGTCGTAGGCCTGCTGATCTCGGCGGGTGTTGTCGGCGCGACCGGATACCTCTTCATGACCATTCCGGGCTCGCTCGTGCCGGACGAGGACCAGGGTGTTCTGTTCAGCATTGCGATTCTGCCGCCTGCGGCCTCGCTGAGCCGCACCCAGGCGGTCGTGGACACGGCCAGCCAGAACTTCCGGAACCATCCAGCCGTGGAGAACGTCTTTGCGGTCTCGGGCTTCGACCTGCTCTCCGGGAGCATGAAGACCAGCGCAGGCACCTCCTTCGTGTCGCTGAAGGATTGGGCCGAGCGGGTGGCGCCGGAGCTCGACGCTCGCAAGCTGGCGGGACCGTTCATCGGCATGAATGCCGGCATCAAGGACGGCATGGTGCTCGCCTTCAATCCGCCGCCCATCATGGGGCTGAGCACAACGGGCGGTTTTGAGCTCTATCTGCAGGATCGTACGGGCGGTGGCGTCGCAAGCCTCAACGCGGCCACCGCGAAACTGGTCGAAGCCGCCTCCAAGCGTCCGGAGCTCGCTGGCGTAAGGACGACTTTCGATACGAACGTTCCGCAATACAGGATCGATCTCGACCGGGAAAAGGCGAAGGCCTTGAATGTGCCGATCAACTCGGTCTTCGAGGCCATGCAGAGCACGTTCGGCAACCTTTACGTGAACGACTTCACGCTGTTCGGCCGCAACTACCGCGTGATGCTGCAATCGGAATCGAACTTCCGTCAGACTCCGGACGATCTCAGGCACGTCTTCGTCAAGGCGGGTTCGGGCAGCATGATCCCGCTCAGCACGCTCGTGACGGTCGAGCGGGTCATCGGCCCCGATCAGCTGGAGCGCTTCAACGCCTTCAATGCCGCCAAGGTGACGGGCAATCCTGCCCCCGGTTACACGTCGGGCCAAGCCATCGCGGCGATGCAGGAGGTGGCCCGGGAGGCGCTGCCGGAGGGCTTCCAGATTGCCTGGACGGGCTCCGCCTATCAGGAGCTGGAGACGGGCGGCACCGGATCCCAGGCGATGATCTTCGGCCTCGTCATGGTGTTCCTGATCCTGGCGGCGCAATACGAGAGGTGGAGCCTTCCCCTGGCGGTCATTACGGCAGTGCCCTTTGCCCTGTTCGGCGCTCTCGTGGCCATCTGGCTCCGCGGGCTGACCAACGACGTGTACTTCCAGATCGGACTGGTCACGCTCATTGGCCTCGCGGCGAAGAACGCGATCCTCATCGTGGAGTTTGCCGTCCTTCGAAGACAGGAAGGCGCGAACGCAATCGACGCAGCCATCGACGCGGCGCGTCTGCGCTTCCGCCCCATCGTGATGACGTCCCTCGCGTTCATTCTCGGTGTCGTTCCGCTCGCCGTCTCGACAGGCGCGGGCTCCGCGAGCCGCCATTCCATCGGCACGGGCGTCATCGGCGGTATGCTGGCCGCAACCTTCATCGCGACCTTCCTGATCCCGATGTTCTACCGCCTGATTGCATGGCGACAGCCGAAACCCAGGGACGACGAGGAAGCTCTGCCAATCGCAGCGCCGTCCGAGGCCTCATAACATGACAGGAGTGGTCTGGTCGCCCTTCCGTCAGCAGAGCGGCCAGACCGAATGAAGCCATCATCCTTGCACCATGACAGCACAAACCGATCGTCCCTCCATCTCGGCCCATGATCGCATCCTGGACGCAGCCGAGGAACTGATCTGCACCGGTGGAATCGCTGGCTTCACGCTCGATGCCGTTGCTCACGCGGCAGGGCTCAGCAAAGGCGGCCTTCTATACCACTTCAGCTCCAAGGACAGTCTGATCTCGGGCCTGCAACGCCGCATGGCCTCGCGGCTCGAGCAGACGCTCCGGGACGCGGAGCGTCAACGGGAGCCGATCCTGGAGGCGTTCATCCGCGAATTGCGCCAGGACTACGAATCGGGCGGGCGTCGGTTTGCACCGCTGCTCCTGGCGCGTGAGCAGCAGGACCCATGCCATGAATTGCAGGCTTTGATGACCTGTCTCGTGCGGCAAAGCGGTCGGGAAGGCACGGAAGCGACCCTGCTCCTGTTGGCGGCCCTTGGGATGGTGCTCTCCAGTCTAGCCCGACTGCCCTGCATCAATTCGCAACAGGCTGCGGAACTCTTTGACGAGATGCTGGCAATTTGTAGCAAGTAGCCGAAGTGGGATCGGTCCGGACCGGAACAGGGCCAAGGGTGAGATCAAGGCCCGATTCTGCGCAAGGGCTCTTCTTCACGGGCGCTCGCCCAATTCTCGGGAAGTAGTCGGAACGACGGCCGCGATGTGCTATCGTTCTTCTGCTCCTCGGTGCTGAGCGACTTCCGAGGCTCGCCGATCGCTTCCGCTACGGTCTCGAACATTGCCTTGAGATGCGGCGATGGGGCTTTAGATAAATCCCCCGTGCCTCGGTATGCGAGAATCTCATCGTCGAACAACGGTCAACGCCGGTCGCCTCGACTAGGCTATTGAGCCGGTTGCAGGACGATTCTGAGCTATGCAGTGAATCGGCGATGGTGGATCTGCATTCCCTGGGCGCGATACGTGGAAATTCCTTTCAGCGTGCCGTCTGAAAACCAAGGCCGCAGTGGACGTTCCTGAGGGTGATTGGCCTGCGCCAACTCAAATATTGAGTGCGCTCGTGCAGATATGAGGTGTCATGCGGCTCTTCATCGGACTCCTCCTCACGGCTGTCGCAGGCTGGGTGGATGCCATTGGATTTCTGCAACTCGCTGGGCTCTATACGTCCTTCATGAGCGGAAACACCACGCAACTCGGTGTCAGCCTCGGAACGACGGGCGGATTTGCCCGCATTCTGCCATTGGCCCTTGTCGCTGCATTCTTCACTGGGGCTTTTACGGGCAACCTGTTGGCCTTGCTGTCGGGCCGCTGGTGCCTGCCAACGGTTCTTGGGATGGTTGCCTGCCTCGTCGGCCTCGCCTTCTGGATCTTCGGCTCAGGCGAAGCGGTTCATGGCGTGTCTCTGCTTCTATCCGGAGCCATGGGAGCTCAAAACGCAGCCTTGCGGCAGGTGAAAGGCGTTCACGCAGGGACGACCTATGTGACCGGCACCCTCTTCAGCGCGGGGCGGGATCTCGCTGCGGCTGTTCTGGGGAAGGGGCCTCGCTGGAGATGGCTTCTTCACGTCGCGGTCTGGCTCTTCCTGATGGCAGGCGCAGCAGGCGGAGCCGCCACGTTCGGCCACGCCGGTCGATGGTCCCTCGGCCTCCCGGCGATCCTATTGGCTTTGCTGACGGGCACGGCATTGATCTGGGTGTGGCGTGCGAATCCGAAAGCGGAGAGTTGAATTGTTCCGCTTGATGTCCGTGAACCTTCACGCAACAAAACTCAATGCAAGCGCTGAAGCCGGATAACGCAGAATGCAGGTCCGGACAGAGGCGCGATTGACAGAGCGCACTGCAACAGCGGCAAGGCAACGAGAGCAAAACCGGCAATAAGGAAGCGAGACTGCTCGCCACCGGAACGCATCCACGCGCCTCTCGTTGCCCGGTTGGCTGTCCAGGACGGCAGCCGAAAGGTGTTGATCGACAAGGAGCCACGCTATGGCCGATAAAGACCGTTGGAGGAACGAGCAGGAGCACCACAGCTATCGCGAAGATGATCGCGAGGGCTGGCGTGAAGAAGATTACCGTCGCGGTGGCCGCGGGGGTGGGTACCGTGGCGGCTACGGCCGCGGATCGGATGAAGGCTATAATGCCCAGCGGGGCCTTGGTGCTGGGAGTTCCGGATATGACCGGACTCAGGCTCGCGGTGGCTATCGCGGCGACCAAGACGCTGAAAGCATGAGCGACCTGTATGGTCGCGGTGCCTATGGCAGCGTCTATCGCGAGCGCGATTTGGTGGATCCGCGCGGCGGGCTCTACCATGGAGGCGGATATGGCGCTGAAGGATATGGCAGCGCATATCAGGATTATGGACGCGGCAGGCCTAACCGTGACTTTGGAGGCAACGACTACAACCGCGGTTTCTACGGTGCCGATCAGGGACGGGGTGGTCGCGCGCGTGGACCTCATCGGGACAGCTGGGGCTATCGCGGCGAGCGAAGCGGCTGGGATCGCTTCAGCGATGAGGTATCGTCCTGGTTCGGCGACGATGAAGCGGCACGTCGCCGCGAACAGGATGCCCGCCAGGGCGATCAAGGTGCGCAGCATCACCGTGGCCGTGGTCCCAAGGGCTATACCCGCTCCGATGAGCGTATCCGCGAGGACGTCAGCGACCGTCTGACGGACGATCCTTTCGTGGATGCTTCCGAGATCGAGGTAAGCGTCTCGAGCTGCGAAGTGACGCTGTCCGGTACGGTCGACAGCCGGGAGGCCAAGCACAGGGCAGAAGACTGTGCGGAGCGCGTATCGGGCGTGCGGCACGTCCAGAACAACCTACGGGTCCAGCAGTCGGGCATGGGGCAGGGCACCGCCGAGGGCGCCGCAGGGAGCGCAGGGGCCGTCAGCACGACGGCGGACATGAGCGGTACAGGTCGTCAGAGGGCGGGTACGAACACCTAGCGCATCGTGCGAAGAAGTGGGAACCGGTTCTTCGCGAAGAACGATGCTTCATCAAAGATGAGAGCAAGCATTCTGATCTCGTCAGAATACTTGCTCTAAGTCGAGGCGTCCGGGCGCAGCACGACTGCGCCCACTTCTCACCATCAGCCTCCTTGGAGATCGCCATGACTACAATGAAGGCAGTCCGCATACATCGCTTCGGTGGACCCGAGGTGTTGATGCTCGATGATGTACCCTGGCCCCAGCCGAAGGATGACGAGGTTCTCGTACGAGTCCATGCGGCCAGTGTGAATCCAGTCGACTACAAAATCCGAGCCGGCTCCTACACGGTAAAGGATGATCAGCTTCCGTATACTCTCGGGCGTGACCTCTCGGGGACGGTCGAGCTTCTGGGAACGCGCGCCCACACCCTCAAGGTAGGCGATCCGATCTTTGCGTTCATCGGTGTGGATCGAGGAACCTATGCCGAATACGCCGTGGTCAAAGCCATGGAGATGGCCGCCAAACCTGAGACGATCGACCATGTGCAGGCGGCCGCCGTGCCTCTCGCCGGCCTGACGGCCTGGCAGGGCCTGTTCGATCATGGTCAGTTGCAGGCTGGGCAACGTGTTCTCGTTCATGGTGGGGCAGGGGGAGTTGGTCACTTCGCCATCCAGTTTGCCAAGGCTAAGGGTGCGACTGTTCTGACCACTGCGTCAGGCACTGACCTCGATTTCGTGCGCGAACTCGGTGCGGACGAGGCCATCGATTACAAAGCCGACCGTTTTGAAGACCGTGCACGCGACATCGACGTTGTGTTCGATCTGGTCGCCGGAGAAACCCAGGACCGCTCCTGGAGCGTACTGAAGGAGGGCGGCATTCTGGTCTCGACATTGGGCGCGCCTCCAGCTGAGAAAGCAGAACAGCACAAGGTTCGTGCCGCAGGGTATCGGGCTCGTCCGAATCCGGCGCAGCTGAGCGAGATCGGACAGCTGATCGATGGTGGTCAGGTGCAGGTCGCCGTCGCCCGGACGTTCGCGCTCGCGGATGCAGGTGCAGCGCAGACATATCTGGAACAGGAGCATGTGCGCGGAAAGGTCGTTCTGCAGGTCGCCGACAAGACCTGACGGGGCTCCTGGCGGCCGATGAATGGTTCAGTCAGCCAGGAACGGAATTGCTCATGGAGATCAGCCAACGACGCACAAGCGACCAAGCGATCAGATGGGAGCACTCTAACCAGCACTGAGAGCATCGGACCAAAATGGGCTTCCACAGGTGAACATTACCAGGCACGAGCAGTTTTCGACTGAGCAGCTCGCCTCACCGCTGCAGAACAGGAATGTGGAATGAGCGATCATCTCTGGATACCTGATCACGCAGGCAGCACCCCTCTACCCCCACGCAGAGCAATCCTAGTCGGTGGGATCGCGGCTGCGGCCTTCGCGGGCACCGCCGCCGCGCAGTCACCGGAGAACGCTCCCACTGCAGGTCCGGTCAGGCCTGGGCGCGGCTCGCAGCTCACGGGCAAGATCGGCGTGGTCACCGGGGCGGCCCGTGGGATTGGACGGGCCATCGCCGTTGAGCTGGCGGCCAATGGGGCCGACGTCGCAGCGATTGACATCTGCGGCTTTGTCTCGCCCGCATCCAACGCTGCTCCCGCCACGCCAGAGGATCTTGCGGAGACGATACGGCAGGTGCAGGCAACCGGCCGGCGCGCGCTCGCCATCCAGGCCGATATCCGCAATATCGAAGCGCTTCGGGAAGCGGCTGATCGTGTCGAGGCTGAGCTTGGTCAGATCAACGTGGTCGTGGCCAACGCGGCCATTCAGCGGTGGAAACCGCTTCTCGAGATGGATGACTCGGATTGGCGCGACGTGATCGACAACAATCTGAACGGCACGGCCAACACCATCCGGGCCTTCGCGCCCAAGATGGTGACCCGAAAGTCCGGTCGGATCATCGTGTTGTCGTCAATGCAGGGCAAGCACGGGACCAAGGATGCGAGCTCCTATTCGGCGTCGAAATGGGGCATTCTCGGACTCATGAAGAGCGCCGCAATAGAACTCGGCCCACATGGCATAACTGTCAATGCGCTGATCCCAGGTCTCGTCGATACGCCGCTGACCCATTACGAAACCCGGTACCGGGAAGCGATTGCCGAAACCCAGTCCAATCCACCCGAGCATCCCACCCCCGAGCAAGTCTGGAACGCGAGAAAGGTCCAGGTACCACTGAAAGTGGGTTGGCTGCGGCCGGAGGATGTCTCGCCGGCCGCTGTCTTTCTGGCATCCGATGCCGCTGCGATGGTCACTGGTGCCGAGTACGAGGTCACAGGCGGAGACAGCGCGCATAACGTGTAAGTTCACACAGGCCGCTTTCCGCACGATGCGCTACAGCATCGGACGTGACATCGAACCCACATCCAAGGCAGTCAGTCTATGGTCTCGAGCATCTTTTCACGCAGAACCGGTTCCCCCGTCTTGCGTTCGATGCTCGCGTATCCACAACAATCCTCTCAACGGTGGGCTGGAGCGCGCTTCCACCTGGACCGACCGACAAATCGGAGCCCATCATCGGGGCGACCCGCGCGGGACAATGCTAGGCAATGGTCCCGAGAGGAAGGGACGATCCTTCGGAATTGGTGCGCGGAAGCAGAGCGGTATGAGTAAGTTCGTCCGGTCGGCGAACTTGAGCGCCGAGCTGACCATCGATGCCCATTGCCGTATCGGGCGCGTGCAGTAGGTTATCCGGGACAGCCCTTGGGAAGATCCGTCTGGAGGGTGCCCAGGCAATGAAGTATGTATCTGTCATGCGACATTCTCCATGACCTCGTCTATGGATAAGCCCTCCGCCTGAAGGCGCCACATGGTATCGAACACGCCGCCACGCTGGCGCAGTTCCGCCGCGGTTCCGTCCTCCACGATCTGCCCTCCCTTGACGACGATGATGCGATCAAAGGCTGTGAGCGTGGAGAGGCGGTGGGCAACCGCAATAACCGTGCGACCGCGCATGAGGCGCACGAGCGAGCGCTGAATCTCCATTTCCGATTCCGTATCGAGCGCCGAGGTCGCTTCGTCCAGAATGATGATGGGAGCATTCTTCAGGAATGCCCGCGCAATGCCGATCCGCTGGCGCTGGCCACCGGAGAGCTTCATGCCTCGCTCCCCGACGAGCGTATTGTAGCCTTCGGGAGTGGCACGAATGAAGCTGTCGCAGCACGCGGCGCGGGCGGCTGCATAGACCTCCTCGTCGCTCGCGTCCGGTCTGGCGAAGCGGATATTCTCCATGAGGGTGCGGTGAAACAGGGTGATCTCCTGGGGCACCACGGCCAGTGCCGCACGAAGAGAGTCCTGCCGGACTTCGGTGAGACGCTGTCCGTCGATGAGGACTTCACCGGATTGCACGTCGTACAATCTCTGCAGCAAGTGGATCAGGGTGGACTTTCCTGCCCCTGACGGACCGACGATCCCGACCTTCTGGCCAGCCGGAATCCGCAAATTCAATCTATGAACGGCATCGGATCTGGTATTTCCGTAGGAGAAGCTCACGTCCCGGAACTCCACAGAGCCGCCGCGGGCGACGAGGGGTGTGGCATTCGGGGCGTCGATGACGGATTGCGGCTGTGCGATCACCCGCAATGTGTCCTCGATATATCCCACGTATTGCGCGGTTTCGACGAGCGAAAGGGCCAGGTCCCGGGAGCTGTTGAGAATGCGGAAGGTCAGGGTCGATACGACCACCACGTCGCCGGGTGTAATATCGCCAAGGTCCCAAAGATATACAGCCCAAGACAGCATTCCGCCCGCCATCCCCCACAGGGCGACGTCATGCAGGGCGCGTGCCTTCTCAAGGTAGAGCCAGCTGCGGCGCTGCGCGACGGCCTCCTCCCGGAAGCCCTGGCCGAGGCGCTCCGCCTCCCGGGTCCGGGCCGAGAAGGACTTGACTGCCCACATATTGGTAATCACGTCCACGAGGCCGCCCGCCACGGTCCCGGCGTGACCTGCATATGTCCGATGCAGAGGCCGCCCTCGCTCGCCGAACCAGACGAGCCCGCCGGTAACGGCTGTCACGAAGATGGCAAGGACAAGCATCATGCGCCAATCGACCGTCAGAAACACGATCAATGCGCCAATGAACTCTATGCAGGGCGGAAGGATGCGCCACACGATCGTATTCGTGAGGGCCCCGAAATTGCCGGCTGTTGCAGTCAAACGCTGCCCGAGTGAGCCCGCCAGATTATCGGCGAAGTAGCGCATGGGCTGACCGTTCAGATAGTTGAACAGGTCGAGGCGCATGGTCACGCCGACGCCGAGAGTGGTTCGGCAGGCGAGCCAGCCTGTGATGCGCCACAGAATGCCTTCGCCGGCAATGAAGGTCACGAACAGGATGAGGGCGGACCAAACTGCCGCGTTCGCCTCGCGGGGACCCGCCATTGCGTTGACGAGGAGCTTCATGACGTATTGTACAGCCACCGCGCATCCTGCGGCTCCAACGACGGTGAAGAACAACGCGCCGAACTGCCACGGGCGGCCGCCGATATAGTGAAGAACGAACCGGTAGGGCCCCTGCAGAAAGGTGGATGGCTCCGCCGTGGGCCGATCCGGGTGAGCCATGGCAGCGCTCGACCGGCTAAGTCCGGCGTTGATCAAGGGACTCGCTTCCCGCCACATCAATCCTACTCCGCTGCGACCGAGGACACAGGGCCGCTATCGCCGGTGTCGAACACATCAAAAAGGGCCCGCTGCTGTTGCAGCTCACGAGCAAGCCGAGGGAAAACCGCACGGCGCCCATGCCCGTCAGGTTCGGTCAGGAGGCCGACGCTGCAGGTGCGCTCGTTATCCCAGCCAGGGTAGTCCGCGACCGGGTAGAGACAGATACCCTCGATCGGAACACCCACGTCCAGGGCAGCATGCACTTCCGAGCAGACATAATGAAACCAGGAGCAGCGGCCACACCCCTCAGCACCGGTTTCTGCGACGAGAAGCGGACGCCGATACCGCAGATGGACCTCCTCCAGCAAACTGTGCAGAGGCCGGTATGCATGGTGTCCCATGGGAATCGTCGAGCCGCCGTGATACCATTGATTGTCGGGATAATAGTTAAGCCCGACGATATCGAGGTAATCCAGCGTGCCGCCCAATCCGGGCTCCTTGGCACCGCACAAGATGTCGAGCGCCTCGAACTGAGCCTGCTGGTAGGTTTGTGCGCTTTTGACGTATTCTGCATCGCCGATGCCCGCTTCCACATTGATCAGGGGTTCCGCCGTGATGAATCGTGCCCTCGGGTCGACGGCGCGAATGGCATCAACGGCCGCGATCGTGGCGCGCACGAGTTGGCGCTTGAGCTCCGCGCCCCGGCCCCGGCAACAGGGGTTGAAACGACCCATTTCGCCGCCAGCCCAAGCCCAGAAAGATATTTCGTTCACGGGACAGTATACGGGCACATGGCGGCTTTCCTCCTTAGTCAACCGGGCTACCGCGGAGGCAAAGCGCGCAAATCGATCAATGAAGACAGGGGACCAGATGTCGAGATGGTCGGGATAGCCATAGTGGCACAGGTCCCAGATAATGCGCGTTTCGATAGCCTCAGCGGCCCTTAGCATCGGCAGAAAGCTGCTCCAGTCGTAGCAGCCCGGCATCGTCTCGATGAGATGCCACCGCAAGCCATCCCGGACAGCCCGTATTCCATGCCGCGCGAGGACCTCGTAATCCTTCGCCGCAAGTCGGTCATGCTGTGTGCTTGCCAGGAGATCAAGCCTGCGCCCGTCGCCGCGCCAGTGACTTGAACATTCGAATCCACCCAGGATGAAGCTCCCGAATACAGAAGCGCGATCAGATGAAATCATTGGCGTGATTGCTCCGACCCTGCACAAACGTGGGTAAGCGTGAGTTGTTGGAAACTTGTACGGTATAGCGAGCAACAAATGGCGGACTATACCGTGTTCACACACAAACTTAGCTGGGTCGCAACCCGGCTACCAACGAAGTGCGTTCCGCATTGTTCCTGTACCGTTTCGATAGCTTTTGGCCGTTCCCTGTTCATGTTGAATAGAGAACGGAACGCTCGGTATCGGTGTTACTCCAGAAGAGTACGCAACGTGCGCGGCCACGCTTCTCATAGGTTGATGCGAGTATCACGACGAGTTCCCAGCATGCCGTTGAATTTGTCAGGATTGCGAGGATCGATCGGTAAAAGACCGGAATACGATGTCGGGCAGAGAACAGACAATTCCTTCGAACTGCCTGAAAATGGCAGAAGCTCCTTCTAAGAAGAATCTCTCATGCTGGAAGCGTTTCATTCCTGATCAGGACGCTCTTTTGAGGGAAGTGGTGTTACCGACTCCGATCCTAGGCGCGATGAGCAGCACTTGGTTGGATCCTCACCAGCACCCTTTTGAATGGCCAGACGGATAAGCTGATGAGAGAAGAGGTTCAGCTTGCACCGAAATTCAAGCCGACCAGCGCCGGGAGGCTGTCAGGAGCTCTGAAGAAGGCCGGCGTTCTCGTTCCCAACGTCGTTCTCGATTGCGAGGATAGAGAGATCCTCGGAACACCCTTCTACATCATGGATCGTCTCGAGGGGCGTGTCTTTCATGACGGTGCTCTTCCTGGCGGGTCGAGCGACGAGCGTCGACACATGTACCGTTCTCATGCTCAGGCTCTGGCGGCTCTTCACAACGTCGATCCGGCAAGCGTCGGCCTCTCGGATTACGGAAAGAGCGGCAACTATTTCGCCCGCCAGATAGGGCGCTGGACGAGACAGTGGGAGCTTTCCCGGACCCGCACGGATGCCAATATCGACCGGCTGATCGAATGGCTTCCGAAGACCATTCCCGAGGACGATGCTACGGTCGTGACGCATGGCGACTTTCGGATCGGTAACATTATGATCCATCATTGGGAGCCCCGGGTGATCGCAATCCTCGATTGGGAATTGTCCACATTGGACACCCTCTGGCGGATTTGGCTCATGCCTGCATGGGGTGGCGTTCCGCCCCGCACGAGTACGGCGGGTTGATCGGCCTGAACCTGACTGCTCTTGGCATTCCGAGTGAGGCCGAGTTCACCGAAGCCTACTATGAAGCGGCCCGTCACAGGCTCAGGATGAACCGCTTTCACATGGCCTTCGCGCTTTTCCGCTTTGCCGTCATTTTCGAGGGAATTGCGGCGCGGGCGAGGGCCGGCAATGCCGCTGATGCCAATGCTGCAGCCATCAGTCCTCTGGCGGCGAGCTTCGCGCAACATGCCGTTGATGCGCCGGGCCGCGACCCATAGTCTTGGCCCGGCGCATCGTGCGGACCCGGCGGGCCGAGCGAAAAGTGGGCCCGGTTTTCCGCTAAACGATGCGCTGCCCTATAGCGGCAGCTTCGCCTCGCATGTCTGCTTGCAGCCAAAAGCTACGATCGAATGTCCTTGAGTTGATATGGCACGATGTTTCGGCTGTCAGGATTGACGTCGATCCCCTTGTCGAAGGGCGGTATTGCACGCTGAGGGCAATCTGATCTGTCGCAAAGCCTGCAGCTGATTCCGATCTTGACGACTGCCCTAGGGTTACGCGCGTCGATGACGTCCGAATAGACGAACTCGTTCGCGTGCGCCAGTTCGCATCCAAATCCGACCGCATAGCGAAGACGAACCGAGTCGAAACGCCCCCCTCCCTTCGTAATCGCATGAGCAACCGACAGGTACTGATCGCCATCCGGCATCTCGGCAATCTGGACAAGGAAGCGATCTGGCGCTTCGAACGCCTCATGGATGTTCCAGATTGGACAGGCCCCGCCATACCGCGCAAACTGAAGTCGTGTTGCACTATGGCGCTTCGTAATGTTTCCGGCGCGATCCACCCGCAGGAAGTACATCGGGACGCCTTCATTCCCAGGTCGCTGAAGGGTAGAGAGCCGATGGCACACCTGCTCGATGCTGACACCGAACCGAGCTGCGAGGCGCTCCACGTCATGCCTCGTCCGGCGTGCCTCTTCGGCAAAGCGGGCATACGGCATGAGCAAGGCGCCGGCGAAATAGTTCGCCAAGGCTGCGGTGCAGACAGCCCCGGCATCCGTCCCCTGAAAAGAGGCGTCAGCCACAACCGCCTCGATGGCGTCAGAGAAGGCAAGGATCGCCAGATGGCGCGCGACGGCGAAAGCGAGTGTCGCTCGAGGCAATGTGTCGTTCAGCAACAGCACTCTGCGAGCGCGGTCCAAATTGCTGACGAAGGATGTGCCGTCAGACGGCGAAATGCGTGACACCGATATGTGATAGTTCGTCTCAAGATAGCACGAGAGGCGATTCAGCAAGCTATCCGGACCTTCGGCAATCCGGGATGAGAGGGCCTCGGCTGCTCGATCAAGGGAATCGACATAATTGCCAATAAAGTGGAAGAAATCCCTGACCTCTTCGAAAGCGGATTGCCGGCTGCCGAAATTTCCTTCGGTGGCCCGTAGCGCGTCGTCCAGTGAGCGGTACTTTTCCTCGACCTTTCGATAGACTCTGTGAAGGTCGATCAGGGCCCGTCCTAGCTTTGGCGCATGAAGCGCGGCGTTTCTGAGCTCCTGGAGCGGAATATCGAGACCGCTGAAGACCGGATCTCCGAGCACTTCCCGAAGCGTTGCCGCCAATCGAATGTTGTCGTCGCTGGAAAAGGCCGAGACATCGACCCGCAGGACACGCGCCAGCTCTACGATCACTGTCCCGGAGAGGCTTCGCTGGTTCGTCTCGATCTGGCTCATGTAGCTGGACGAGACGCCAATCCGCCTGGCCAGGTCGATCTGCGTGAGCCCACGCGCCTCCCGCAAATCGCGGATCGCCGCGCCAGCATAGATCTTTCGCTTCATGCAATTATGCCAACTTCACATTCTTGCATATTCACATGAAAAATCTTGTCTCCGCAAGCTGTATTGAGGAGAGAACATCACAAACACGTTTACTTCATCGTCTCTACTCCGGCTTGCCGAGGAAAGGTCCAATCATGAAAGACATTCTCGAACGGCTTGAGGAGCGGCGGGGGCAGGCCCGCCTCGGCGGCGGCGCCAAGCGCATTCAGGCGCAGCATGGCCGCGGCAAGCTCACGGCGCGCGAGCGCCTCGAGCTGTTGCTCGACACGGGCTCGTTCGAGGAGTTCGACATGTTCGTCGAGCACCGCTCGGCGGATTTCGGCATGGACAAGGCCAAGATCCCGGGCGACGGCGTCGTCACCGGCTGGGGCACGGTCAACGGCCGCACGGTCTTCGTCTTCGCCAAGGATTTCACCGTGTTCGGCGGCTCGCTCTCCGAAGCCCATGCCCAGAAGATCACCAAGATCCAGGACATGGCTCTCAAGATGCGCGCTCCGATCGTGGGCCTGTTCGATGCCGGCGGCGCCCGCATCCAGGAGGGCGTGGCCGCGCTCGGCGGTTACGGCGAGGTGTTCCGGCGCAACGTGATCGCCTCCGGGGTGATCCCGCAGATCTCGGTCATCATGGGCCCGTGCGCGGGTGGCGACGTCTATTCGCCGGCCATGACCGACTTCATCTTCATGGTGCGCGACCGCTCGTACATGTTCGTCACCGGCCCCGACGTGGTCAAGACCGTCACCAACGAGACCGTCACGGCCGAGGAGCTCGGCGGCGCCAAGGTCCACACCACCAAGTCGTCGGTCGCCGACGGCGCCTACGACAACGACGTCGAGGCGCTGCTGCAGGTGCGCCGCCTGCTCGACTTCCTGCCCGCCAACAACATGGACGGCGTGCCGGAAATCCCGAGCTTCGACGACCCGGACCGGGTGGACGCCAGCCTCGACACGCTGATCCCGGACCATCCCAACAAGCCCTACGACATGAAGGAGCTGATCCTGAAGGTCGTGGACGAGGGCGACTTCTTCGAGCTCCAGGAGGCGTATGCCAAGAACATCCTGACCGGCTTCGGGCGCCTCGAGGGCCGCACGGTGGGGTTCGTGGCCAACCAGCCGATGGTGCTGGCGGGCGTGCTCGACTCGGATGCCTCGCGCAAGGCGGCGCGCTTCGTGCGCTTTTGCGACGCGTTCAACATCCCGATCGTCACCTTCGCGGACGTGCCGGGGTTTCTGCCCGGCACGGCGCAGGAATATGGCGGCCTGATCAAGCACGGCGCGAAGCTGCTGTTTGCCTATGCGCAGGCGACGGTGCCGCTGGTGACGGTGATCACGCGCAAGGCCTTTGGCGGGGCCTATGACGTGATGGCGTCCAAACATATCGGCGGCGACGTCAACTATGCCTGGCCATCGGCGCAGATTGCCGTGATGGGAGCCAAGGGCGCGGTGGAGATCATCTTCCGCCAGGATCTGGGCGATGCCGACAAGATCGCGGCGCGGACCAAGGAATACGAGGACCGCTTCATGTCGCCGTTCGTGGCGGCCGAGCGCGGCTATATCGACGAGGTGATCATGCCGCATTCGACCCGCCGGCGGATTGCCCGGGCGCTCGCCATGCTGCGGCACAAGGAAACCGAGCAGCCCTGGAAGAAACACGACAACATTCCGCTGTAGAGGGGGGAGAGTATGAGTGACAGCAGAAATGAAACTACAGAAGTCTCCTTCGACGCGGTCGCCAAACTTCTGTGGGACGTTGGTGAGCTTGGTAACGGTAGAGATGAAGCGCACAGCCGTATCGACGAGATGTCCCGGCTCCTCTGGTCCATCAGTGAACGAAATTCAGACGAGCGCGCGGCCGCCCCTTCAACGTTCGCGAGCTGACTGCTCCCATTATGGCCTGTGAACTATTCTCGAACTGCCCTGCCGGCCCATCGTTCCTCCTTCCCTTGGATAGACCTGATTCATGTTCGACAAGATTCTGATTGCGAACCGCGGCGAGATCGCGTGCCGGGTGATCAAGACCGCCCGGCGCATGGGCCTCAAGACGGTGGCGGTCTATTCCGAGGCCGATCGCGACGCCCTGCACGTCGAGATGGCCGACGAGGCCGTCCCGATCGGCCCGGCCGCGGCCGCCCAGTCCTATCTCGCGATCGAGAAGATCGTCGCGGCCTGCCAGGCGACCGGCGCCCAGGCGGTCCATCCCGGCTACGGCTTCCTGTCCGAGCGCGAGGCCTTCGCCACCGCCCTGGCCGAGGCCGGCATCGTGTTCATCGGGCCTCATCCCGGCGCGATCGCCGCCATGGGCGACAAGATCGCGTCCAAGAAGGCCGCCGCCGCCGCCGGGGTCTCGACCGTGCCGGGTTATCTCGGCGTGATCGACGGCCCCGACCAGGCGGTCGCGATCGCCGACGAGATCGGCTACCCGGTGATGATCAAGGCCTCGGCCGGCGGCGGCGGCAAGGGCATGCGCATCGCCCATGCCGCCGCCGAGGTCGCCGAGGGCTTCGCGCGCGCCAAGTCGGAGGCGGCCTCATCGTTTGGCGACGACCGCGTCTTCATCGAGAAGTTCATCACCGATCCGCGCCACATCGAGATCCAGGTGCTCGGCGACAAGCACGGCCACGTGATCTTTCTCGGCGAGCGCGAATGCTCGATCCAGCGCCGCAACCAGAAGGTCATCGAGGAGGCGCCCTCGCCGCTGCTCGACGCGGCCACCCGCCGCCGCATGGGCGAGCAGGCGGTGGCGCTCGCCAAGGCGGTCGGCTACGATTCCGCCGGCACCGTCGAGTTCGTCGCCGGCCAGGACAAGGCGTTCTACTTCCTCGAGATGAACACCCGCCTGCAGGTCGAGCATCCGGTGACCGAGATGATCACCGGCATCGATCTCGTCGAGGAGATGATCCGGGTCGCGGCCGGCGAGCCGTTGCGCCTGCGCCAGGCCGACGTGCGGCTTAGCGGCTGGGCGGTGGAAAGCCGCATCTATGCCGAGGATCCGGTGCGCAACTTCCTGCCCTCGACCGGCCGCCTCGTCACCTACCGGCCGCCGCCGGAGGGCACGGCGGATGGCGTGAGCGTGCGCACCGACACCGGCGTCGATGAGGGCGGCGAGATCTCGATCCATTACGATCCGATGATCGCCAAGCTGGTGACGCATGCGCCGACCCGCGCGCAGGCGATCGCCGCCCAGGCGCAGGCGCTCGATGCCTTCGCGATCGCCGGCATCCGCCACAACATTCCGTTCCTCTCGGCGCTGATGCAGCACCCGCGCTGGAAGAGCGGCAAGCTCTCGACCGGCTTTCTCGCCGAGGAGTTCCCGCACGGCTTCACGGTGCCGGCGCCGGAGGGCGCGGTGGCGCTTCGCATGGCGGCCGTGGCGGCGGCGATCGATCACCTCATGAACGAGCGCAAGCGCCAGATCTCGGGCCAGCTGCGCCCGGCCGCCGCGCTCCGGTTCGAGCGGGAGCGGGTCGTGCTGCTCGGCGCCGCCCGGTACGACGTGGTGATCGAGGACCGCGACGGCGGCGTTGCCGTGGTGCTCGACGGCCAGTCCTGGCCGGTGGTGTCGGCCTGGCGGCCGGGCGAGCCGGTCTGGACCGGCACGGTCGGGGGCGAGGCCATCGCCGTGCAGGTGCGGCCGCTCCTCAACGGGGTGGCGCTGGCGCATGCGGGCGCGGCGGCCGAGGTGCGGGTCTATACCCGGCGCGAGGCGGAGCTGGCCGCGCTGATGCCGGCGCGCCAGGAGGCGGATACGGGCAAGCGGCTGCTGTGCCCGATGCCCGGCCTGGTGAAGGCGATCAGCGTCAGCCCCGGCCAGGAGGTCAAGGCGGGCGAGCCGTTGTGCATCGTCGAGGCGATGAAGATGGAAAACGTGCTGCGCGCCGAGCGCGACGGCACCATCGCCAAAATTCACGCCAAGGAAGGCGATAGCCTCGCCGTCGATGCCACCATCATGGAGTTTGCGTAATGGTGGCGATGGACGATGTGTCTTTTGCCGCTGATTTTCCTGCCGCCACCCGCGAGCAGTGGCTTGCGCGGGTCGAGGCCGTGCTGAAGGGAGCCGATTTCGTCCAGACGCTGGTCGCGCGCAGCCAGGACGGGCTTGCGATCGAGCCGCTCTATCCCAAGGCCGAGGGCGCGGCCGGGATCGCGCGCGCCGAGGCCGGGCGCTGGCGGGTGGCGCAGCGGATGGACCATCCCGAGCCCGCCACGGCCCGCGATCTCGCCCTCGCCGATCTCGACGGCGGCGCGGACGCGCTGACCCTGGTCACCCGCCACGCCCCGGCCGCGCGCGGCTTCGGCGTCGCGGCCGCCACGCCCGCAGCCCTCGACCAGGCGCTCGCCGAGATCCGGCTCGACCTGATCCATCTGCGCCTCGATGCCGGCGGCCACGGCCGGGTCATGGCCGAGCGCCTCGTCGCGCTGGCCGAACAGCGCGGGCACAGGCTCGCCGAGCTCTCGCTCGATCTCGGCCTCGATCCGCTCGGTGCGATGGCCGCGCTGGGACACCTCTCCGCGCCCTGGGACGCGGTGGCGGCCCGCATGGGCGCGGTGCTCGCGGATCTGAGCGCAAAAGGCTTTGCCGGCCGGGCCTTCCTGGCCGACGGGCGCGCCTACCACGAGGCGGGCGCGAGCGAGGCGCAGGAGCTGGCGGCGGTGCTGGCGACCGCGCTGACCTATCTGCGCGCGCTTGAGGCGCAGGGCCATTCCCTCGATGCCGCGCGCCAGAGCCTGGCCTTCCTGCTGGTGGCGGATGCCGACGAGTTCCTGACGGTCGCGAAGTTCCGGGCGCTGCGCCGGCTCTGGGCCCGGATCGAGCAGGCCTGCGGCCTGGCGCCGCGCCCGCTGCGCCTGCACGCGGAGACCGCCTGGCGCATGACCACGCGGCGCGATCCGTGGGTGAACCTGCTGCGCGCCACGCTCGCCACCTTCGCGGCCGGGATCGGCGGCGCGGATGCGATCACGGTGCTGCCGTTCACGGCGGCGCTGGGCCTGCCCGATGCGTTGGCGCGCCGGCTGGCGCGCAACACCCAGCTGATCCTGCTCGAGGAAGCCCAGCTCTGGCGCGTGGCCGATCCGGCCGCCGGCGCCGGCGGCTTCGAGGCGCTCACCGAGGGCTTGTGCGAGCGCGCCTGGGGCCTGTTGCAGGCGCTCGAGCGCGAGGGCGGCCTGGTCGCGAGCCTGCAGCAGGGCGCGCTGCAGGGCCGGATCGCGGCGGTGCGCGCCCGGCGCGAGCGGGCGGTTGCGACCGGCCAGGAGCCGATCACCGGCACGAGCGCGTTCCCGAACCTGCACGAGGCGCCGGTGGCGGTGCTGCGGCCGGCCGTTCCTGCGCCGCCGCCGCAGCCCGGCCCGGCCGCCGTGACGGTGACGCCGCTGCCGTCGCGGCGCACGGCTGAAGGCTTCGAGCGCCTGCGCGACTGGGCGGACGCGCATCTGGCCCGGACGGGCGCGCGCCCGAGAGTGTTTCTGGCCAATCTCGGGCCGGTCTCCGCGTTCACGGCCCGGGCGAGCTTTGCCAAGAACGTCTTCGAGGCCGGCGGCATCGAAGCCCTGATGAATGATGGATTTCCGGCTCCTCATGCCCTTACAGCTGCCTTTGCTGCATCAGGCTCGCAGATCGTCTGCATCTGTTCATCGGATGAGGTTTATTCTGGACCAGCTGAGGCCGCAATCACGCCGAACGAGACAGCAGCTGAAGAAGCAGCTCGAGAACTGAAGAGGGCAGGGGCCTCGCTCGTGTATATGGCTGGACGTCCGGTCCTTCGCGAGGATGCACTCCGCTTGGCGGGGGTTCAAGATTTTATCCACTACGGATGCGATGTGTTGGCTGCAGTCGCTTCGATCCGTTCAGCCATTGAGGAACCCACCTCAAATCGAGGAGAGGGCAGAGTTCAATGACACGCATACCGGATTTTTCGCAGCTTGGCTGGGCGGGTGGTTTGCAGGTCTCGCCCGCTGGGCCGGCCGCACCGGAGGGTGCGGCGTGGCTGACGCCGGAGGGCATCGCCGTGAAGGGCTCGTACGGCCCGGCCGACCGGGCCGGGATCGACTTTCTCGACACCTTTCCGGGGCTGGCCCCGTATCTGCGCGGGCCCTACCCGACCATGTACGTCACCCAGCCCTGGACCGTGCGCCAGTATGCCGGCTTCTCCACCGCCGAGGCCTCCAACGCCTTCTACCGCCGCAACCTCGCGGCCGGCCAGAAGGGCCTCTCGGTCGCCTTCGACCTTGCCACCCATCGCGGCTACGATTCCGACCATCCCCGCGTCGCCGGCGATGTCGGCATGGCCGGCGTCGCCATCGACGCGCTCGACGACATGCGCACCCTGTTCGCCGGCATCCCGCTCGACCGCATGAGCGTCTCGATGACCATGAACGGCGCCGTGCTGCCGATCCTGGCGCTCTTCATCGTGGCGGCCGAAGAGCAGGGCGTGCCGGCCGAACAGCTCGCCGGCACGATCCAGAACGACATCCTCAAAGAGTTCATGGTGCGCAACACCTACATCTACCCGCCGCAAGGCTCGATGCGCATCATCTCCGACATCTTCGCCTACACCGCGGCCCATATGCCGAAGTTCAACTCGATCTCGATCTCCGGCTACCACATGCAGGAGGCCGGCGCGACCCAGGACCTCGAGCTCGCCTACACGCTCGCCGACGGCGTCGAATACATCCGCGCCGGCCTCGCCGCCGGGCTTGCCATCGACCAGTTCGCGCCGCGGCTGTCGTTCTTCTGGGCGATCGGCATGAACTTCTTCATGGAGGTCGCCAAGTTGCGCGCCGCGCGCCTGCTCTGGGCCAAGCTCGTCAACGGCTTTAATCCGCAATCCGAGAAGTCGCTTCCTCTGCGCACCCACAGCCAGACCTCGGGCTGGTCGCTGACCGCCCAGGACGTGTTCAACAACGTGGTGCGCACCTGTGTCGAGGCGATGGCGGCGACGCAAGGCCATACGCAGTCGCTGCACACCAACGCGCTCGACGAGGCGCTCGCACTGCCCACCGACTTCTCGGCCCGGATCGCCCGCAACACGCAGCTGTTTCTGGCCCAGGAAAGCGGCACCACCCGGATCATCGACCCGTGGGGCGGCTCCTATTACGTCGAGCGCCTGACCAGGGAACTCGCCGCCACGGCCTGGCGCCATATCCAGGAGGTGGAGGCGCTCGGCGGCATGGCGAAGGCGATCGAGGCGGGCATCCCCAAGCTGAAGATCGAGGAAGCCGCCGCCCGCACCCAGGCGCGCATCGATTCCGGCCACCAGAAGATCATTGGCGTGAACGCCTTCCGTCCCACGGACGAGGCTTCCATCGACATCCTGAAGGTCGACAACGCGGCCGTGCGTGCGCAGCAGATCGAGAAGCTGAAAAAGCTGCGCGCCGAGCGCAACCAGACGGAGGTGGATGCAGCCCTCGACGCCTTGTCCCAGGGCGCGGCCGGCACCGGCAACCTGCTCGACTTAGCGGTCAAAGCCGCACGGGCGAAAGCAACGGTGGGCGAGATCTCGGCCGCGCTCGAGCGGGTCTGGGGCCGCCACCGGGCCGAGATCCGGGCGATTGCCGGCGTCTACAAGCGGGAGGTCGGGACCGCCTCGCCGGCGGTGGAGACGGTGCGCCGGCGGGTGGCGGCATTCGAGCACGCCGACGGCCGCCGGCCGCGCATTCTGGTCGCCAAGATGGGCCAGGACGGGCACGACCGCGGCCAGAAGGTGATCGCCTCGGCGTTTGCCGATCTCGGCTTCGACGTCGACATCGGGCCGCTGTTTGCGACCCCGGCGGAGGCCGCGCGCCAGGCGGTCGAGAACGACGTGCACATCGTCGGGGTGTCGTCGCTGGCGGCCGGGCACCTGACCCTGGTGCCGGAGCTGCGGCGGGAGCTGGCGCAGTTCGGGCGCGAGGACATCATGATCGTGGTCGGCGGCGTGATCCCGCCGCAGGATTTCGCGGCGCTCTACCAAGCCGGCGCCGCGGCGATCTTCCCGCCCGGCACGGTGATCGCGGACGCCGCCGTCACCCTCATCGACGATCTCAACCGCCGCCTCGGATACGGCCCCAATCACGCCGCGGAGTGAGCGGAACAAACGGCGTCGTGATTGTCCGATCGTCCCTCCCGTGAATCGCTGGAATTCGACGTCGTGATTGTCGGCGCCAGCCCTGCAGGTCGGGCGCCGACGACCGGGCTCACGCAGTAGGCGGAGCTCTTCGTCGCGATGGTCGAGAAATGATGGCCGAGAAAGAGGCTGCCATGATCCTGGAAGGTCAGGCGTGCGCCTCCACTCGCATGCTGGCATGTGCTTGAGGCACGTGTCGGTATCCGGGTGGCCGATACAATCCGTTGGTTATCGAGGCGATGGGCCGAGCCGTAGGACATGGAGACGCTCCTGGGCGCGCAGAGAGCCAGGGGCGCCCATCTTCCGGGTCTCCGATTACGGTCTCGTCGGGGACCTCTTCATGATCCCGCCCCAACTCAACGGCGCTCTTGGTGCGGACCGCCTGACTCGGAGAACCTGACATATGTGCAGCGTACAGCTGTACAGCTGCCTGCGTGCGCGCATATTCGGGCCCCGACCGCGGCATTCGTTTCCCTTGTGCATTCGGGAGTTGGTCATGCCGAACGGGAGGCGGGCTCGCCAGCCATCGGCCCATGCCTTTCGCAATGAGGTCGTTCCTGAGCCGATTGCAGTGGTCGACCGCATCGATGCGATCGACCGCGTGATCTCGTCTCGAGAGATGTCATATCCGCACCCGCCAGATGATCGGGTGCGCCATCCCCGAGTGCATTGATCGGCTCCATCCTTTGGGATGGCTGTACCCAGTGCCGGAGGTGGCGCGCGGCCCCTGCCATGCCCTGGGGTGGTGAGCGGTTCGGGCGAGCTGGTCAACGGTATCGAATGGCGGTCGTTCCCACGGAGAGATGGAACTTCCAGCGTCCAGGCTTGTTCCGAACTGAGCCGCGTCAGTCCATTAGCATAACCGTCGTAGGGGGACCCGATGAGCAAGCCCGAGGAAACCGTTCAGCGTCCGGACACACCCCATTATGAGGACGCCACCGGCGGCTGGGGATCACTCAAGGGAGTCGGTCGCATCCTTGCCGATCAGAAGCCGTCCTTCGGCGCCTTCCGCACGCTGATGCGCCAGAACAAGCCGGGCGGGCACATGTGCACCTCCTGCGCCTGGACCAAGCCTGCGCAGCCCCACCTCTTCGAGTTCTGCGAAAACGGCGCCAAGGCGACGATCTGGGATCTCACGCGCGACCGTTGCACGCCCGACTTCTTCGCCGCACACAGCGTGACCGAGCTGCGCGGCCTGTCGGACCACGAGTTGGAGGAGACGGGGCGGCTCACCCATCCGATGCGTTACGACGCCGCTTCGGACCGCTATGTCGAGACGACCTGGGACGAGGCTTTCGAGGGGATCGGAGCGAAGCTCAGAGAACTCGACCCCAAAACGACCGTCTTCTACATGTCCGGCAAGGCCAGCCTGGAGACCGCCTATCTCTACGCGCTATTCGCGCGGCTCTACGGACACAACAACTTGCCCGACAGTTCCAACATGTGCCACGAGACCACGAGCGTGGGACTCGAAAAAGTGATTGGAATCGGAGTGGGCACCTGCGTGCTGTCGGACTTCGATCATTGCGACCTGATCCTGTTCTTCGGGCAGAACACGGGGACCAACTCGCCCCGTTTTCTCCATACGCTCAAGTCCGCGAAGGAACGCGGTTGCAAGATCGTTACCTTCAATCCGATCCGCGAGAGAGGACTCGTCGAGTTTGCGGATCCCCAGAACCCCGCCCAAATGACGGTGAAGCCCGCGACCCGAATCTCGGATATCTACCTCCAGGTCCGCCCCGGCGGCGACATCGCGGCGCTCGCGGGGATGTGTAAGCGCGTGCTGGAGCTTGACGCCGAAAGAGGAGGCGGGATTCTCGACCGGGCCTTCATCGAGGCGAACACGACAGGATTGGAAGAACTCACGGCGCGGCTCGGCGAGGTGTCCTGGGAGGAGATCGAAAGGGAATCCGGTCTGCGCCGCGAGGAGCTCGACGAGGTGGCGGAGATCTATGCCACGTCGAAGAACACGATCGGCATCTACGGGATGGGACTAACCCAGCATGTCAGGGGGTGGCTCAACCTCGCCATGCTCGTGAATCTGCTCCTGCTGCGCGGCAACATCGGACGGGAGGGGGCCGGCATCTCGCCCGTGCGAGGGCATTCCAACGTGCAGGGCCAGCGCACCGTGGGGATCACCGAGAAGCCTAAGAACGTGCCGATGGACAAGCTCAGGGAGCTCTTCGGCTTCGAGCCGCCGCAGGAAGAAGGACGCTCCACCGTAAATCTGGTCGAGGGGCTGCTCGATGGCTCCGTGCGGGGCTTCATCTCCCTGGGCGGCAATCTTGCCCGTGCGATCCCCGACCGGGAGCGCGCCGAAGAGGCCTGGCGCGGTCTCGACCTCAACGTGTATGTCGCAACCAAGCTCAACCGCTCGCACCTGCTGCCTGGACGGGCCACCTGGCTGCTGCCCTGCCTGGTGCGGGCCGAGGAAGATATGCAGGCGACAGGGCCGCAGGCAGTGACGATGGAGGACAGCCTGAGCATGATCCACGGCTCGCTGGGCAAGCGCGGTCCAGCCTCGCCGCATCTGAAGTCCGAAGTCGCTATCGTGGCGGGAATCGCCAAGGCGACGCTGCCTCCGAATCCCAAGGTGAAGTGGGACGAGTGGACGGGTGATTATGGGCAGATCCGCGACCTGATCGAGGCCACCTACCCGGATAAATTCGGTGACTTCAACGGACGGCTCTTCACGCCGGGCGGATTCTATCGGGGCAACTCCGCGCGCGACCGCGAGTGGAAGACGGAGAGCGGGAAGGCCCAGTTCACCGCACCCGAGGTGCTGACTGCCCTGGGCAAACCACCCGAGGGCGAGGAGATCACACTGATCACGCTGCGTTCCAACGACCAGTTCAACACCACGATTTATGGCTTTTCAGACCGCTTGCGGGGACTATCGGGGCCGCGCGACATTCTCCTCATCAACCCCGAGGAGATGGGGCGGCGGGGCCTCTCGGAGGGGCAAGTGGTGACCGTCGAATGTGCGGTGGAGGATGGCACCGAGCGGGTCGTGCGGGGGCTGAAAGTCGTCCCCTACGACCTTCCGGATGCTTGCGTCGCGGCCTATTATCCCGAGGCCAATCCACTGATCCCCGTAGACTATCATGACGAGTTGTCCAAGACACCCGCCTACAAGGGCGTGCCGGTTCGCATCCGTCATGATGGAGGAGATGCGTGAAGAGGCGCCGGAAGGGACCTGTTGCGGCCTAGCTCCTCCGCAGACGGCTCTGTGGCAAACATTGATGCAGGTCGAACGGGAGCTGGATGGGGCGCAGGTGCATGGTGCTGCGCTCACCTTCGGCCTGTGCGGATTGTCACCCTAGCGCATCGTGCGGCCCCGGCGGGCCGCGCAGCGAAAAGTGGACCCGGTTTTCACGAACGTGGCCCTTCGGGTCCGCGCCGAACGATGCACCACTGAAGGAGTGGAGCACCGAACGCGAGAAGTGGTAACCGATTTTGCGTGAAAAGATGCTCGGGACCATAGACTGACAGCGTCGGACACGGGTTCGATGTCACACCCGATGCTGTAGGGCATTATGGGTTTCGGTCTTTCACCTCAAAACGGCTTGATTAACTTCGCGTTAACCATAGAAACGCGAGATAAGGCGATGCGAAAGATCCATCCCGGCTTCATAGCGCTCGCCGTCCTGGCGGGACCAGCCTCCATCATCCTTGCGCACCAAAAACTTACCGACGTGCAGGAGCTCCATCGTCCGTCCGACATATCCGCCGCAATCCGGCAGGCATATTCGAAATGCACAAAAATCGAGCGGCCAACGAGGTCGCATCGGTGCGACGAATACATCAGAGCTTTCGACCACTGCGCCGCACAGCACGCTTCATGCGATCCCAGCTCGGTCTATGATGTTCTCGTCAAGTTGAACTTCGCACCCCGAGACCTCGGACCTGGACCGACGACGAAGCCGTTGTGAAACTCATCCCAATTATGCAGCATTCGTCGCCAGATGATGCCCATATCACGGGACCGCATCGCAAGGCACCAGCCGCGCACATGCAGCGGTCTTTGGTCGGCCTCCATCCCGGTCTCATCCATCCTCGGCAGCGTCCGTTACAGATCTGTCGTGCACTGTCCACCCTTTCGTTCAGGGGGAGTGCTGTCTGTCCGCCTGGTTCAGGTGCGTCCGAGTCGCTTGCATTCTCCGCATTGATTCAGCTCATCATAAAAGGTTTGACCCAATCCATGGCTCTGGGTTCCACTGAGTCCGTGATCAGGAGAAGCTGGAGTGGTCATGGTCATACCTGACGCATCGACGATCTCTGTACGGCCATCCTCGCGATGATCGGTGTCGGGTGCTGTCCGGACAGTAAAGCCATGCTCTTTGCGATTGCTCCGATTTGTTCGACGTTATCATGACAAGCGGGGAACTTATGTCAGAGTCTTTGCGCTCATTGGAGAGCGGGTCAAAGAACGGCCCACAGACCGGCGATTATCTTGATCAGGCAGAGATACGGGAAACCTACCTTGAGGAGCTTATCGCATTCTTGAGGATGCCGACTATTTCGGCGCGAGGGGACATGGAGCCGATGCAGGCCGCCGCAGATTGGCTGGTCCGGCGGCTTCAATCCCTGGGCGCGCAGACCCAGCTGCTCGAAAGCTCCGGTTTTCCCATCGTCTATGGCGAGATCAAGGGGGACAGCCCTCGCAGCATCCTGTTCTACAATCATTACGATGTGCAGCCGCCGGAACCCTACGAGGCCTGGAGCCGCGATCCCTTCGAGCCGGCGATCAGCGACGGCTACCTTTTCGCGCGGGGCTCCGACGACAACAAGGGCTCCTTGATGTCACGGATCCACGCCGTTGAATCCGTCCTCAAGGAGAGAGGTAGCCTTCCCGTAACGGTGAAATTTCTCTTCGAGGGGGAAGAAGAGTCCGGTTCTCCCAGTCTTCCAGGAACAGTCCAGCGCTATCGGGACCTTCTTGCGGCGGACGCGTGTATTTGGGAAAATGCCCGTCGCGATGATGCCGGCAATCCGAGTGTCGCCCTCGGGAACAAGGGAATGCACTCGTTCGAGTTGCGGGTTCGCACGGCCAATACGGACTCGCACTCAGGAAAGGCCAATATCTATCCCAACGCGATCTGGCGTCTGATCTGGGCGCTCGCGAGTCTGCGGAGTTCCGATGGTACTATTCTCGTCGATGGCTTCTATGACGGCGTTCCGCCTCTCTCCCCGGCCGATGAGGAGCTGTGTCGCAACACGCCGGCCAATGGAGTGGCCCAGGCGCGCAAGCTCGGCCTGACGGAGCTGATGTCGGGCAATGATAATCTCTCGGTCAATCACGCTCTCTACTACACACCGTCATTCAATATCCAGGGAATCACCGGTGGTTACACGGGTCCCGGCCATAAAACCATCATCCCTTCCGAAGCGTTTGCCCGGATCGAGTGCCGCCTGGTCGGTGACCAGGACCCGGACGACATTGCGGCGAAGATCGCTCTCCAGTTGCAAAAGAACGGCTTCGGCGATGTGGAGATCATCAGCAATAAGGCCGGGGCCTGGCCTTACCGGACAGCGGTCGACCATCCCTTCGTGCAGTTGGTGAGCCGAACCGGCGCGGAGGTCTACGGGCGGCCGGTTGTGATCATGCCGAGCTCGCCGGGAACCGGACCGCGTTACGTGTTCAAATACGTGCCGGAAATGCCGATCGTCGCGTTGGGAGTCGGGCATGCAAATAGCCGGGCTCACGCACCGAACGAGAACATCGCCATCGAGGATCAGTTCCTGACCACGAAGCATGTGGCCAGCATTCTGCGCCAGTTCGCGGGTGTGTAGACGCACGATGATATCGAGCAAAAAACTGAGAAGAGGGTCCAGAAATGAAGCGAAAGTGGTTTGCGGGCATCTCAGAGAACGATGCGCTCATCTGAGAAGGGAGCATTGGATGGAAGCCGAAAAGGGTAAATCCACGTCCCGCGTCCGAGGCCCTCGTGTCAATGCCGGGCCCGGTACGACGGAAAGCGTACGACCAAACTGGCCTCCATAAGATTAATGGCTGGTCAACGCCTGTCGGGCATCTTGCTCATGCGCCTTGAGATTGTGGATAGGGGCTGCGCAATTGAAAATGAATCCCATGAAGTGGTCGATCTGAGATGTCGGGCTGGCGAGACGAGAGAAACGAAAAGGCGCGAGCCCGATTGGAGAGGCGCCTGTCGGAGCACTTTCCTGCATGCGTTCTATCGCATGCGCACAGGCAGCCGTTGATTCCGCCCACGCAACGGCGCGCCATCGAGTCGTATTGGCGTCATCGTCCGCTTCTGGCAGATCGGTTGGCTCGGGCACTCGCGGCCAAGAGCGGGCAACCCGCTGGTTGGCAGTGGCGTCTCGGTTCCGGTAAGGAAGAGGGAGTGCCGATGTCGTTCCGGGCGCCGCCATCTCCGTACCGCGAGCCAGCCTTCTCGCTTGGACCAGGGCACTGCTGCGTCTGTGGGCAGCCTGTCTATCGATTGGGATGGCACCGCGATCTCTGGGGTGACGGCACATCCAACAAGAATGCCACTTGGCATGCCGCTTGTGTCGTCGCTTGGCAGCTCTGGACCGCGCCAGCCGATCATGTGAGAGCGCTCAAGCTGCGCCAGAACAGGAAATGCGCGACGACGGGACGTCGTCTGCTGCGAACCGCCGAGGTGGACCATCGTGTTCCGCTCTTCGCAGTCTGGTCCCAACATCGTGTGAAATCTTGGCCGGACCTGTTGGCCTTCTGGGGCGTTCCCAATCTCCAGGTCATTAATCGGGCGGCTCATGTCGAGAAATGTGCCGTAGAGGCTGCGCAGCGATCGGAACGACGGAGAGTTCCACCGAGCGACGAACCGGCTCACGGCTGACCTCTATCCTGCGCCCGAAGGGAGTGGCCGGCTTCAACGACGGTCGCGATATGGACACGTCAATCAAGGGAGTAGCGCCCGGCCATGATCCCTCCTGCCATCAGAAGATCACGGTTTCGCTCAGGGGAAAACCGGAGAGTCTAACTTTTCGTCCGGTGATCCAGAATGAGGTCTCTCAAAACAACAGCATCATTGTGCGCTTCATCGTGGGCTGAATACACCAATGTGACCGGCCCACGCCGTGCAAGGGACTGCAGCCGCTCGAGAAGGTCAGGCCTCTGGTGCACCTCCATCGCATAGCGACTGCGGAATTCCTCCCAACGCTCGGGGGCATGCCCGAACCATTTGCGAAGATCGGCGCTTGGCGCGATGTCCTTCATCCACTCATCCAGAGCGGCGGATTCTTTGGAGACCCCGCGGGGCCAAAGCCGGTCGACGAGAATACGGGTGCCATCCTGAGCAGCAGGTGGCTCATAGGCCCGCTTGAGCCTGACATTTGCAGCTGGAACCTTTGTGCTCATTTGGAACGACCTGAACGTTGCGGCGTGATCGGGGGAACATATTTTTTATGTGTCACGCGGGCCTTGTGACAACGTCCGAGCGGGTCTGGATCCTATACTCGAGAAGTTTTGCGAATGCAGGCTTGATCCGGGCAGGCAATGCAGTATTTCCCTGGAGGTTACGCATCCACGGCATCGGACGTGAAATCGAATCCGCCTCCGACGCAGTAGGTTTCCGTTTTCGAGCATCCTTTCACGAAAAGCCGGGTCCACTTTCTCGCACGATGCGCTAGCGTCCGGTTCGTCTGCTTCAGCGACATCGTTCCCGAAGTGGGGAGTATTGGCCCTCGGAGCGGAGTTGAACCGCTCGTCCAGGAGCACATCCTTGTTGCCTTTGTTCTCGCGAAGTTCGCTGCCTCCTCCGAGGTCGCTTGGCCGGCTTTGCGGGAGCGGTATTGAAAGCCAAGAAAGTGTCCTTGTCCTTACCCTCGGCACTTTTCATCGGAGATCCATCCATCTGCATGTTCACGCAACAACGACACGTGATCTCCCTTCGCGAAAAGAACCTGCACAGTTGGCTTGATCAAATCATCGTCTGAAGCGAAGATTGTCTCATGCTGAAACTCCTCCAACGCATCCGGCACTGGTTTCGCCGACAGCCTCCCGCTCGAGGGCTCACGGTGATCGAATATGAGGCCGTGTCTCTGATAGCATACGAAGGCAGGGCCGCTTACGAGCGAGCCCGCGAGCAGGCGGAGTATTGCCTCAGCCGAGGAAGCGAGGCTGGTTGCCGGTTTTGGTCCGATGTCGCCGTTGAGGTTGGCCGCCGGACAGGGATGATGAATACGAAGAAGACGAGAGAGCAGCCAAGGTGAGGAAGCCTCGTCTGCAGGAGTTCATCGGCCGTCATCTGCTGCCCCCTTGGCTGCAGGCTCGATCTAGAGCATCGGACGTGAAAAGTGGAATCCACTTTTGGGATTGAATCCGATGCTCCCTTCTTAGAGCAGCGCATCGTTCATTGCGGACCCGAAGGGCCGCGTCAGCGAATACCGGGTCCACTTTTCCGCACGATGCGCTAAGTCTTTGACGGACAATCCCTTCCCTGATCTCTGGCAGGTCGCCAGGTGCGGACGAGCCCCCTGACAGGGAACCAGCTTGAGTCTTTCGGAGCGGGAATGGAGCACCGAGGCGTCCGGACCATTCGCTCTCGTCCGTCGGCAGGGCGTGGGACTTGGCCGCCTGACGGAGTAGAAAATCATCCGAAGGACAGATCCTGTTTTTGACGTCCCGGATACTGTCACCGGTATCGGACCGTCGCGTGGAGGGACGACCTCCCGGTACGACTTCAGGTCATATCGGCTTCAGGATCCGATAGACACCGTCTTGACGCGACCCGAACCCGCCTCCTCACGGCCGGAGCGGACTCCGACGGATCAGACGAGCTCGTGTCCAGACATGACAACACTGCGTCATCAACAATCGCATTGCCCAACGGATGCCGTCCAGCCATGACGGTGCCAATGTGAGCCTGTCGCGGCTCCATCCTCCCCTCAAAAGGCGTAGCCCACCTTCAGGCCAAAATTGGTGAGCCCACGATTGTTCGAGCACAAGCCTGCATTCGAGAGGTGTTCCACGGTCGCCATCACGGTCCAGTTTTCCGTCACACGCATGCCGACCGAACCTGACTCGCGGAACAGGGCCGTACAGCCGAGTGCGTTGTGATGGTCGTCGATTGGATCGGTTTCGCCATTGTGGACAGCGCCGCCCAAGCTGCCTTCCACAAAAATGGCCGGCGTTATGTCGAAGGTCCATGTCAGGCCGGCATAGCCGAAGCTGGTGTTGCCAGCGAGGTTGAGGCTGCCTCCCACATGGATGCGGGGAATCAACGAATTGAGGACCGGGTCGGCTGCCGCGAACGGCCGAACCGACAGAATCTCACCGATCAAATTGGCCGATCCACTTTCCGGTCCAGTCGGGTCCTGCGCCGTCACGCCGAAGCGGACTTCCGAGATAAAGCTCGGGGCGGAGCGCGGCAGGGGAGGGAGCGGTGTCGCATCTTGCGGACGAAGGTCCGCCGCGCTGACGGCCGTCCCACCGGCAGTCAAAGCCAGCGCCGCAACGAGAAGCCGCTTCATGGATGCGCCCCCAACGATCTTGCACTTGCTTGTTCATACCCTATGAGGGGCATCTTCGCACGACCCGCAAAGTGGGTAGCCGATCAGAATTCGCCGGTGCTGGATCCTGGTGATAGAAGCCCGTCGAGCAGCGTGGATCTTTTGCTCCAGGCACAAGTGCCGGTGGGTCTGGGTGCAAGAAGGCTGGGGCCGCTGAGCCAATCGGGCAGGACATTCTGCCTCTCCTTGGAACATTGATTCCTAGGCCCATGCGCAGTGTTTCACGCCGCGATATCCCGATTGACGAGTATACCCGGCCGATCGAGCGCCTACCTGGAACGGGGATGAGGAGGCCACGGGAATCTCAAAACGGGACGAATCACCGCCACGCTTGAAAGTCCGCCTCTCAAGCTGACGGTCCTTTTTCAGCCTTACCCCTTGACAAGACATTCCCCAACGCTCCTGATGCGTTAATCCAATAATTTGGACGCATGTCCATAATATTGGACATACGGAGAACTAGAGGGAACATCATGACCATTTCACTTCGTGCCGGCTTGATGCTGGCCGCCGCCCTCCTCGGGTCCGCCCCTGCCCTGGCCCAGACCAGCAAGCTCGATGAGGTGCTGAAGCGTGGCACTCTCGTGCTCGGGACCGGCAGCACCAACGCGCCTTGGCATTTCAAAAGTGCGGACGACAAGCTTCAGGGCTTCGACATCGACATGGGCCGCATCATCGCGAAGGCGCTCTTCGGCGATCCCAACAAGATCGAGTTCGTGAACCAGTCCTCCGACGCGCGTATCCCGAACATCACAACGAACAAGGTCGACATCACCTGCCAGTTCATGACCGTGACGGGTGAGCGCGCGCAGCAGGTCGCCTTTACCATTCCCTATTATCGCGAAGGTGTCGGCTTGATGCTGAAGGCCGATGGCAAATATGCTGACTACGCCGCTCTCAAGGCGGCCGGCTCGTCGGTCACCGTTTCAGTTCTCCAGAACGTCTATGCCGAGCCCATGGTGCATGCTGCCTTGCCGCAAGCCACCGTGGATCAGTATGATTCCGTAGACCTGATCTATCAGGCGCTGGAATCCGGCCGTGCCGATGCAGTGGCCACCGATCAGTCGTCGCTCGCCTGGTACATGACGCAGAACCCGGGCCGCTACAAGGATGCAGGTTACGGCTGGAACCCGCAGACCTATGCCTGCGCTGTCAAGCGCGGCGATCAGGACTGGCTGAACTTCGTCAACACCGCCTTGCATGAAGCCATGACCGGCGTGGAGTTCGATACCTATGCCAAGTCCTTCAAGACCTGGTTCGGCAAGGACCTGCCCCCGCCGCAGATCGGCTTCCCGGTCGAATACAAGTAATGGCCGCGCGGAGCGGGAGTTCCTCCCGTTCCGCCAGTCTGAAAAGGGCGGTCCGCAATGGGTTATACGCTGAATTTCAGCGCCGTCTGGCGCAACTTCGATTTTCTCCTGAGCGGCCTGATGCTCAGCCTCGGCCTTGCGGTGATCTCGATCCTGATCGGGGCGGCAATCGGCCTTGTCTTGGCCTTCGCGCTGACGTCGAAGAAGCGATTGGCGGCTGCGCCCGCGCAACTCTATGTCACGGTGCTCCGCAACCTGCCGATTCTCGTCCTCGTGCTCTTCGCCTACTTCGCTCTGCCTCAGTTAGGCTTCCGGCTCGACAAGATAAAAAGCTTTGTGCTGGTGCTGTCGATCTACTCAGGCGCGTATCTGGCCGAGGTGTTTCGGGCCGGACTTCTGTCTATCCCGAAGGGCCTAACGGAAGCTGGGCTCGCGATTGGCCTGACGTCGATGCAAATCCGCACCTCCATCATAGCACCGTTGATGGTGCGCAACGTGCTACCATCCTTGTCCTCGACCGTGATCTCGCTCTTCAAGGATACGTCCCTCGCCGCTGCTATCGCCGTGCCGGAACTGACTTTTGCCGCGCGCAAGATCAATGTCGAGAGCTTCCGGGTTATCGAGACTTGGATGATCACGTCTGCGCTTTACGTCGTGACCTGTTTCCTCATCGCCGCCTTGATGCGTTTCGTCGAGCGCCGACTGGCCCTGCCGAGGTAAGCCGATGTCCCACTCGTTTTTCGATCAACTCTGGATCGCACGCTACGTCATCATGAGCGGCCTCGGCATGTCGGTATCGATCTCGCTGCTGGCCATTCTCGCAGGCTCCGTGCTCGGCGTCTTTGTCGGCATGGCGCTGGTCTATGGCGGTGTCGCGCTGCGTCTTGTGGTAAGGGCTTACACGGACATCATTCGTGGTACGCCGGTTCTCGTTCTCGTTCTCGCGAGCTACTACGTCTCCTCTGCGGTCGGCATCAATCTCGGGCCGTTCGCAGCCGGTGTCCTCGCGTTGGCGATCTTCTGCTCCTCTCATGTGGGCGAGATCGTGCGTGGTGCGCTTCAGGCTATCCCCAGGGGGCAGACGGAGGCCGCGAAGGCGATCGGCCTGACCTTCGCCCAGACCTTCACGTCGGTGCTCTGGCCACAGGCCATGCGCCAGTTTTTGCCGGCCTGGGTGAACACGGCCGCCGAGATGGTGAAGGCCTCGACGCTGTTGTCTGTCATCGGCGTCGCGGAGCTGCTGTTGCGGACCCAGGAGATCATCTCTCGCAACTTCCTGAGCCTCCAGTTCTACTTCCTGGCGGGCGCCCTCTATTTCATCGTCAACTACGGTATCGAGCGCTTCGGCAAGTATGTCGAGCGCAAGACTGCCTTGCCGTCCTGAGGAGACCGTTTCGATGGCCAAGACCATTCTCGATATCAAGGGCCTGCGCAAGACATACGGGCAGCACGAAGTCCTCAAGGGTATCGACTGTGCCGTACAGGAAGGCGAGGTCATTTCCATCATCGGCTCATCCGGCTCCGGCAAGACGACCATGCTTCGCTGCATCAACATGCTGGAGGATTTCCAGGGAGGCACGATCAAACTCGACGGCGAGGAAATCGGCTATCATGTCGAGGGCGCGACGCGCCGCCGCAAAAGCGAGAAGGAGATCGCCCGCCAACGCGCTCTGACTGGAATGGCATTCCAGCAGTTCAATCTCTTCCCTCACATGACGGCCGCAGAGAACGTCATGCTCGGGCTCATCAAGGTCAAGAAGATGGCAAAGTCCGAGGCACGAGCCATCGCCGAGACCTGGCTCGACCGGGTCGGTCTTGCCGCCCGAGTAGACCATTATCCCGGCCAACTGTCGGGCGGCCAGCAGCAACGCGTTGCGATTGCCCGTGCCATTGCCATGGCGCCGCGGTTGATGCTGTTCGACGAGGTGACCTCGGCACTCGATCCCGAACTGGTGGGCGAGGTGCTCCAGGTCATCAAGGGACTCGCCGCCGACGGCATGACCATGCTGCTCGTGACCCACGAGATGCGCTTCGCCTATGAGGTCTCGTCGCGCGTCATCTTCATGAACCAGGGTGTCATCTGCGAGGAAGGCAACCCCAGGGAAATGTTCGTGCGGCCGACAACCGAACGGCTCGCCGAGTTCCTCAAGACCTCCAGCTTCAACTAGAAAGAAAGAGAGCCCTCATGACGATCAAGCGTTACGGTGCCGGGGAAACCGGCGCGGGCGGACAGCCGCTGCCCTTCGCCCGTGCGACCGAGGCCAACGGCTGGCTTTATGTTTCCGGTCAAGTGCCGATGGAAAAAGGTGAGATCGTGCCTGGCGGCATCGTTGCCCAGACCCGCAAGGCCATCGAGAACATGATCGCGATCCTTAAGGAGGCTGGCTATGGCCTGGAGGATATCGTGCGCGTCGGCGTCTGGCTCGACGATCCGCGCGACTTCTGGAGCTTTAACGGCGTCTACACGGAATACTTCGGGGCGAACCCGCCGGCCCGTGCTTGCGTTCAGTCGCGTATGATGGTCGATTGCAAGGTGGAAATCGATTGCGTGGCCTACCGCGCCGATCGCGCCTGAGAGGAGAGCTGGAGACGAGCATGGCCGAGTCCGCAAGCGACAATGTAACCCGGCGGACCAGGGGACTGGATCGCGCTTTCGAGATCCTGGAATTCCTGCGCGTGAAGCGTCAGCCCATGCGGCCCAACGAGATCGCCGCCGAGATCGGCGCACCGCGCTCCTCGGTTTACGAACTCGTCAATCTGCTACTCGGCCATGGCATGCTTGACTATCAGGGAGGTGACGGGCGGATCTTCCTCGGCCGTCGCCTCTATTTCCTCGGCACGGCTTATGCCGAGGAGTTCGATCTCATGCGCGAATGCGCCCGCATGCTGGTCCAGCTCGCCGAGGAGACCCGCGAAACGGCGCAGATGTGCCTCCTCGAAGGCAACAAGTACACGGTCGCCATGATGCGCGAGGGGATCCGTCCGTTTCGCATATCCTCGAATGTCGGCGAGCGCGTCGCCATCCCGTGGACGGCTTCAGGGCGTCTTCTCGTCTCGCACCTTTCGGACCACGAAATCCTCGATCTCATCCCGCCGGAGGACTTTGTCCTGCCGAATGGGAGGACGTTGGATCCTGCGGATTTCATCGCCCAGGTGCGGGCTGCCACGCGGGACGGCTACTTCACCTTCAACAGCGAGGTGGAGAACTTCACCCATTGCTTCGCTGTCCCGATCTATCAGGGTGACAATACCTGCATCGCCACTCTCTGCTTGGTCGCACCGCGTGAGGACGGGTTGCGTCACCGCACCGCCTATCTCGATAGCCTGCTGAACGCGGCGCATGAGATCTCGGAAAAGCTTGGTTTTACGTCCCGTCCGAGACGCGTTTCTTCATCACGGGTTTGAGCCGAAGCGGCTTTTGCCGCAATTGTCTAGGCCATGGGTCGCTGGCCACAATGGCCTTGTTCTGCACTGATTGCCTGTTTGATTGTCGGCCGAGGACGCATCATCGGCGCATCGTGCGAAAAAGTGGCCCGATTTTTCGCACGATGCGCTCTTTCCAACGAGGAAGCATCGGATGCAATCCCAAAGTGGATTCCACTCTTCACGTCCGATACTCTAGCGCCTGATCCGGCCAACCGGCACCAGGTCAATTTGAGCTGGGTTAGGCCTATGGTCCAACATGGCCCCGTTTGCGGCATCCAAGACGAGGCCAACCGATCCGCCAGGGAGGATCGCGTTTCCAAGCATCCCCGGTGCGGCTTGGTCGGTGAGCACCGGTTTCACGAGGAGGGACACTGGTTTGTATCCTCTGGCTTGCGCGTAGGCGGTGAACTCCGCCTTTCGATTGACCTTCACGACGCACGGGGAGTGGGGACATTCGTGCCCGAGAGATGTCCAGATCCGCGCAGACGCTGGGCTGGTGGTGATAGTCACCGTCTCCTCAACCCCGCGCGTTACCGTGTTGCAGGCAGCCAGGGACAGAGCCGCCCCCGCCGCACATCCCAGAACTCTCGTTCGCATGGATCGCCATTCCCGCTCATGTGAGCTCTTACGACCTTACCCTCATCAGCAAGTAACGCTCGCGGCCAAGTTGGCCAGTGCAGCGATGATTGAGGTGAGATAGCCCTCAGCGAAGCAGATCCCGCAGTCCGAACGTGGCGCTTGCATCCTTATGGGCTTGGAGCATCGGATGCGGGAAGTTGATGTGCCCTTTTGGGATTGCACCCGATACTCCCTTCTTGGAAAGAGCGTATCGCTCTCGCGATCTGGAGCACGTGGTCCGGCTCCCCTCCCGTATATCGATAGAGAAGCGGGACGCGGCTCTCCCCGGATAGGAGCCTGCGCACCTATCCGAGGCTGTTCGTTCGCATTTCCCATGGCTGCTGATTGGAATCCAGGTCCTGCGGGCGGGAGGGCTGAGGGGGCACGGGATGCTGCTCAATCCTCATCGAGGCTGTTACGGTGAAGATTCGCTGGTTCTCTTCGTCCCGGACGGTGATGACGACGTCGCCGGTATCGCCCTTCGCCTGCTTGTTCCGGCCAAGCTCGCCGGCTGATTGTACAGCCCCGCGCAAGGCGGTATCCAAGTCCTTGAACTCGGTGCCCTCGTCATCGCGCACGAAGAGCATCCCATCGTGGATATCGAAGTAGTAGCGGGCCAAAATGCTCTTCTCGCGTTTTATGGATCCAGGCGGTCTAAAGTTCGTGGAAGAGGTCTGCTGGTGATCCTCCCGAAATACCTATCGTCGTGGCGGTACCTTGCCACACGCGGGGTTCGGGAAGCCGCGGCGCAGATCATCCTTGGGGATTTAGACGGCGATGGCTCATCGGTCCTCTATCCCTTCAATCTTCTTTGCCTGGATTAATCAGTGGATGGATCGGCTCTGCCTGCTTGCCCCTGCGATCATTTCGACAGCCGTCGCCAGCTCTTGCTCATCGAACTCAAAGAGCCCGCAGCTATCGATGACGGAGCGATCCGCTTGCGAGTAGACCTCCATCCAGAACAACGGCATGTCAGGGGGCAAATCACGCGCCGGAACTTCGGTCAGCCGTATCTCGAGGTGGCCGAGCCGGGTCACGGACACGGTCCGGGAGCCGCCCGTGTCCTGTTCCGTGCAGGCAAGCTGCACATAGGCCCGGATGATCCGCTGCTCGATCTCGTCCGCATCCATCATCGCCGTTGAGGTATTCGTAGGCTCAAAATGCCGCAGGTTCATTTGGCTCTTCTCCAAAGGCTGTCCGTTCCCTGGGACACGTGAGGCTGCTCATCGCTTCTTTCGCTCGATGAGTGCCCTCTCAAGCCGGGCAACGGCCCTCCAGGGATTGGCCGCGCGCTTCAGATTCGACGAAGTGCCATCGCTGTCCTGGCCAGGCCGAGCGCCATCGCTCGCGGCCTGCTACGGGACGCGGCGGACATCCTCCTGGACCGAAAGTGGTCGGGAAAGCAGAGCCGCCGGATGGGACCATCACCGGCGCCACCAAACAACGGCCCCAGCCGGATTGAAATCAGGCGAGGACCCGGGAAGGGACTAGGGATATTGCTGAGAGGAGCAGCCGATGCTCACGGCTCGACCAGCTTGTTGCGAACCGCGTAGAGGGCGAGCTCGACCCCGGAGCGCAGGTTGAGCTTGCGCATGGCCGAGGTGCGGTGGGTCTCCACGGTCTTGATGCTGACCGACCAGCGCTCGGCGATCTCCCTATTGGTCTGGCCCTCGGCGACAAGCTGGATGACCTCCCGCTCGCGCGACGTCAGGGTGTCGGACGTCACGACCTTGTCCCCCGCAAGGAAGGTGTCGAGAAGCGTCTCGGAAACCTGGGGAGAGAAGTACGGCTTCTTCCGCAGGAGGGCCTGAACCGCCCTGATGATCTCGGCATCATCCTCGGTCTTGAGCAGGTATCCCCGTGCTCCGGCTTTCAGTACGTCGCGTATCACGTCCTCGTTGTTGTGCATCGTGTAGACCAGAACCTCGGTCTTTGGGCAGGCCTGCCGGATCTGGCGGGTTGCCTCGAGGCCGTTGAGCACCGGAAGCGAATAATCGAGGATCGCCACGTCCGGCGGACTGACGGTGGCCAACTCGACGGCCATCCGGCCGTTCTCGGCTTCGCCGCAGACCTCCCAGCCCGGCTGCGCCTCGATGAGCGTGCGGAGGCCACGGCGGACGATGGAATGGTCATCGGTAATCAGGATCCTTACGGTCATGGGCCTCCCTCCGTGTCGGGAGATGTAGTGCCTGCCGGCCTCCCGCCGATAGGGGATGCACCTGTCCTCCTCTCAGGGTTTTCCTGAAGGGTCGCCGGGGCTCGTCCCGGGAGGGGCATCCTGTGGAGCGGACAACTGAACTCCACCGACATCCCCGGAGCTGCCGCCCGGCAGCGTCGGAAACAGGAGATGGACCCTCGTCCCGTGTCCTTCCTCGCTCTCGAGACGAACCTCCCCATTGCTCTGCTGGACGAAGCCGAGCACCTGGCTGAGGCCGAGGCCGTTGCCCTGTCCCTTCGTGGTGAAGAACGGATCGAAGGCTTGTTCGACGACCGCAGGAGCCATGCCGACCCCCTGATCAATGACGGAAAGCCGCAGCCACGCTTGGCTGGCCCGCTCGCCGCCCTCGGCGCCCAGGGCGGTCGGGAAGGGGTGAGGCGGGGCGGAAAGCCCGGTCTCCACCTTGAGGGTGCCGCCGTCGGGCATGGCGTCCCGCGAGTTGAGCACGAGATTGAGGAGCGTTGCCTCGAGCTGCACCGGGTCCAGGAGACAAGTGGCACCATCGCTTGCCAGCGAGATTTCGATCACGATCCGGGGACCTGCGGCCTGCTTCAGGATCATGGCGAACCCCGAGACCAAGTCGTCGATTACTGTGAGGCGGGGCCGGAGGTCCTGCCGCCTCGCGAAGGCGAGGAGGCTTTCGGTCATGCTCTTCGCGCTCCTGAGGACATGCTCCGTCTCCTCGACCAGTGAAAGGGCATCGGGATTGTTCTTCAGCGAAGGTTTGAGAAGCGTGCAGGCCGTTTGGACGACGCGGATCGTGTTGCCGAAATCGTGCGCGATGCCGCCGGCGATGCGCCCGAGAGACTCCATTCGTTGGACACGCCTGAGCCGGGCCTGTTCCTCACGCTCGCGCCGGCGGCTCCTGGACAGGCTGTACACGAGCGCCGCCAAGAGGGCGAGGAGCACCGCCATGGCGCCGATCACCACGGCAGCGTGTCCTCGCCAGGGGCGCAGCACGGATCGCTGCGCCAGGCCGACGAGCACGAGGGCGGGAACATTGTCCAGAGTACTGTATCCGATGACCCTCTCCATGCGGTCTATCGGGCTGGTTCCCCAGAAGACGCCGGACGGACCGTGAGACAGGTAGTCGAAGGCCGTGCCCGGGACCGCCAGCGACTTTCCTATGGCCTCGTCGGCAGCCGGGGTGCGCACCAGGAGGGTTCCGTCGCTGAGGGCGATCTCGATGAATCCACCATCGGCTATCCGGAGCCTGCGGTAGAAGGTCTCGTAGAACCGAAGGTCGACTGCAGCCACGACGATGCCGCCAAAGGTGCCATCAGGCCGGTCGATCCTCCGACTCAGGGTGACCAACCACGCGTTGTCGACCTTGCTTCGCCGCGGATGCCCGACCCGGAGGCCGAGACCGGGGGTGTCCCTGAGCGCCTGGAAGGCGGCGCTGTCAACGGCATCCACTCCCAATACGTCGGGGTAACCCGAGGACTGAGTGGGGAGGCCATCGGTACCGATCACGTAGATGGCGCTAACGTAGGGGAGGGAGCTGACCCGGTTTCTCAACATCTCCTCGAAAGTCGCATCGTGCTTGGGCACGTCGTATGTCGAGAGGACGTCACGGATTGAGAGAAGGGTCAGGTCAACCGCCTGAAAGGTACGCTCGGTCTGCTCGGCCAATAGAAGAACGAGGTTGCTGACGATCCCTTCGCCACGCTCAATTGCGTCGTTATAGCTATACCATAGGTCCAGAGTGCCGATCAGCACGATGGCTGCAGCTAGCATGCCGGCCAGGGCCAGGAAGCTGGTGAATCCAAGGGATCTGAACCTCACGCGAGCGATCCTCCTCGGCTGGAGAATGGCCGGGACGCTAGAGCATCGAATTGATCCCATTATAGAACAGCGCATCGTTCTTGCGAAAAATCGGGGTCACTTTTTCGCACGATGCGCGGCCCGAGAAGTAGCCTCGTCGCGCTCATAATCTATTGCACGCACCTGTGTCGTTTCGGCAGGGGGCATCCGCATGACAGGCGCGAGGACACCTCCGGGCCCTGTAACGACGGCTTGGCGATCGAGGTGACGGCAACGGCCAAGGTTTGGCCGTATTGGCCCGGTAGCTCAGGACAATGTCGAACGAGAACAAACAACCTCTCGAGGAAGCCGTTGAGGAGACGATCGAATTGGCCCATCAGGCCATCGAGCAGACTCGGGCCGAAATCGCACGCTCGCAGGCCTTGAGCCAAGCCGAGGCTGATCTTGCGCAATCGATCAATCAGATTGGCAAGGACCAGGACGATCTTGCCGCCAGGCCATGATCACCCGCACCGGGCCATCGCCTCGGTTGGACCATCGCACGAACCGGCCGCCCCGGGTGCAGGGCATCCGTCCTGATCCATGCGGATTGGCCTAGAGGTACCTTCATTCGGCCGAGATGCAGCCTACTGATACAGCCTACTTGCGCGTCTTGTCGTCGTAAACGTGGGGCCGGTCACCGGGGGACACAGAAGAGGTGCTGGTCGTGCCCGCAGTCGTCGTCCGTGACCGCCCGCGCATGAAGTACCAGACGATGGCGGCGATGATCACCAGAGCGATGATGACCCACAGCCACGTCAGGCCGCTCTCAGCATCGACCGCAGGGCTGGCGGGTGCGCCGGTTCCGGCAGGGGGGGTGGCTTGGGCGAGGGCCGTGTTCACCGCGCTGAGCGTGCCGGCCATCGCGAGATGGAGCCTCTTGAGCATCATGGTCCTCCCATAACCCTGAGGGCTGCGAGTCAACGTCGGCCCCAAGCCCACGTTCCTGCGCATCGGATCCGCCTTGCTGATCATGCCCAGCCGGGAAGGTCTCTTCCCCGCCGGCGGCCGTCGGGCGTGAGCTGGCCGACCGCATCGGGCAACTCCCCCGAGACCTCGGATAGGGACTGCCCGAGCATCGGACGCAAAAGTGGGAATCGGTTTTGCGTGAAAAGATGCTCATAATCAAAATGTTACAGCATCGGATGTGGGCTCGATGTCACGTCCGATGCTGTAGAGAGAAGCGCGTCGCTTGAGCGGACCCGAAGGGCCGGGTCAGCACGAGGCACTAGCCGCGTGACATGTCCAGGGGCGGCTCGACGCCTTCGCGCAGCGGGCTCACATAGGGTGTCTCACGGGTTCTCTCTGCGAGATCGGCCTTGGCCGCGGCGATCAGGGACGGATCGGTCATCGCGGCCATGCCCGTTGCAGCCATGGCTTTGGCGACATGCACCATCGCCTTGTGTGCGGCCGGCATCTTTCCCTGAGCGACAACCTGCCATGTGTGGAACGGAGTGCCGATTGCCACCGTCGGAGCATGGGCCTGCACTGTCGGCACCACCCAGCTCACGTCGCCGATATCGGTTGAGCCGACCATCGGCTTGCGCGGTGACGCGAGCGGCACAAGGAAGTCAGCGAGAGGCGCATCCGACTTCGGCTGGCCGACGGCCCGGTACACGGAGGCAATCTCCTGCTCGGAAAGCGTTGCGCGGATCTTCTTGGCGAAATCACGGTCCGTGTCGTCGAAGGGAGGAGGTCCGAGTTCTTCCATCGCATTGTGCAGTGCGTGCTCCAAGGGCGTATTGCCGAGGGTGTTCGACACGGCACTGACGATCCGCATCTCCACACGTGTCTCGGTCATGAGAGCAGCACCCTGCGCGATCTTGTGCACGCGCTCGACCAGGTCGAGCATTCCGCCAAGATCCATGGCACGTATGGAATAGCGCACGCGGGCATACGCCTGCACCACGTTGGGAGCGATGCCACCCGTGTCGAGAAGGGCATAATGCACGCGCGCATCGGATGGCATGTGCTCGCGCATGTAGTTCACGCCCACATTCATGAGCTCCACCGCGTCGAGCGCACTGCGGCCCAGATGGGGAGCCGCGGCGGCATGGGCTGCGCGTCCGGTAAAGGAGAAATCAGCGCGGGTATTGGCGAGTGACAAGGCCGGCGCAACTTCCCAGAAGCTGTAGGGATGCCAGGAGATGGCGATATCGGCATCGTCGAAAGCGCCCGCACGCACCATAAAGGCCTTGGCCGCTCCGCCCTCTTCCGCCGGGCAGCCGTAATAGCGGACGCGGCCCGGAATTCCCTTTTCGGCAAGCCAGGTCTTCAGGGCGACCGCCGCCAGCATTGCGCCGGATCCCAGAAGGTTATGGCCGCATCCGTGTCCATGTCCGCCGGCTTCGATAGGCCTATGCTCCGCGACACCGGATTCCTGGCTCAATCCCGGGAGAGCATCGTACTCGCCCAGGAAGGCGATCACGGGCCCGCCTTCGCCTGCTTCGGCGATGACGGCCGTGGGAATGCCTGCGATGCCTTCCGTGACGCGAAAGCCCTGATGCCGCAACTCGGCGGCGTGCTCGGCCGAGGAGCGCACTTCGGTGTAGCAGACCTCAGGCATTCCCCAGACCCTGTCGCTCAAGGCGATGAGCCGGTCCTTGGCGGCGTCCACATGCTGCCAAATCTCATTTCGAACGTTCATGATCTTGCTCCGAATTCAGCTTTGCGAGTTCGCCCGAACAGGTTCTAGAGGGCGCCTGCTTCCGCGGACACCAGCTCATCAGTGGGTGGAATGCGTCCCTCGAACCAATAGGCGGCAGCGGCACGTGACATCGCCGCGCCGTCATGGCCCACGCCCGCGATGCGGATCAGCGTCCAGTTGAACGGCAGGCCAAGACGCTCGGCTTCCCGACGAGCGAAGTCGTAGACGAAATGCGCACGCGCATAGCGATGCGGCCCCTGACCCAGGGCCTCGGCTTGGGCGGGCAGATTGGGATCGTCCGTGCTGGTGTCCTGATCTCCCGCGAAGATATGCATTGGGTAGGCGAACCAGCGTGCGATGGCGGATTCATCGAGGCCGAGCCCGCCGAGGCCCTCGGGGAAGCTGCGCTGCAGGGTCGGCAGGGTATACCAGCCCGGATTCGCGGCAGCCACAGCCTCGAAAGGTTCATGGCTCTGGGTGGCCAACAGGCGGTGGGCGAATTGTCCGCCGGCTGAATGGCCGTAGAGGTGAGCCTTCGTGCGACGCGTCACGCCACCTCTCCGCAGGGCGGCAAAGACGCGGGCAGGAACGGCGTAGAGCCACTTCTCCGCAGGTCGGACGCTCCCGTCGCCTTCGACGACCAAACCGTTATTGTAGGATTCCGCATTGGGAAAATGCTCGTTGGAAAAGGTCGGCGCAGCGATCAGGATGCGGTGCTCTTCTGCGGCTGGAATCCAGAAGTCTCTGTACTCGTCACCATTGCGGAGCATGCCGTGCTGGACGATGACCACCGGATCATCAGGTCCGTGATCCGCCGGGCGGTAGACGTTCACATTCAGCGGCCGGTCTGGATGGAACGGATCGACGAAAGGAAGCGTGCTGCGGCCGATCTCGGGGGTGAGCGTGGTCGTGGTCATGGAGTGTCCGAACGGTGTAAATGACAGGCGGCACTGCGGCCGGGGGCGATCTCCCGCAGGGCCGGGCGGACCTCACGGCATTTCGCCATGGCGTGCTCGCAGCGGGGATGGAAGGGGCAGCCGCTGGGCGGTGCGAGAGGTGAGGGCAGTTCGCCCTTGAGCGGCTGGAACGCACGTCTGCGCCGCGCCGTCGACGGGCTCGCGGCGATGAGCGCCGCACTGTAGGGGTGGGCCGGATCGGTGAAGACAGCGGAAGCCGCGCCAATCTCGACGATGCGTCCGAGATACATGATCGCGACCCTGTCGCTGATATGCCGGACGACACCCAGATCGTGGCTGACGAAGAGATAGGTCAGTCCGTGCTTCTCACGGACATCCATGAACAGGTTGATCACCTGAGCCTGGATTGAGACATCGAGTGCCGAGACCGGCTCGTCGCAGACCAAGAAGTCCGGCTTCACCGCGAGCGCACGGGCAATGCCGATGCGCTGTCGCTGTCCGCCGGAGAACTGGTGCGGATAGCGATTGCGATAGGCGAGATCGAGACCGACCTCGGTCAGGGCCTTGTCTACGGCTGCGTCGATCTCGCTTTTCGGCAAAAGACGATGAACCCGCAGAGCTTCGCCGACGATCTTGTGGACCTGCATACGTGGATCGAGCGACGCGTAAGGGTCCTGAAAAACCATCTGGACTTTGAGCAGATAGTTCAGGCGCTCCTTCCCCCGGAGCTTCGCGGTGGGCCTGCCCTCAAAGGCGACGTCGCCCCCACTGGGCTTGGCAATACCCGTCGCGATCCGTGCAAGCGTGGACTTGCCGCAGCCGGACTCGCCGACGAGGCCCAGCACCTCGCCGCGCATCACGCTGAGATCCACGCCGTCGACGGCTTTCAGGACCGGCGGCGGCGAAGCGTTGCCGGTCGCGGCAAGAAGGCGCTGCGCGAATGTCTGCTTGCCGCGAAAGTGCTTCTTCACATCTCGCAGCTCAAAGAAGGGGGCGTTCATGGGGCGCTGCCCTCGGATACGGGGTTGTGGCAGCGGTAACTGTGCCCGTTCGCCAGAATCTGCGGCGAGGGGTTGATCTCCGCGCAGCGAGGAAGGGCACGCCCGCATCGCGGGCGGAAGGGACAGCCACTCGGACGTGCATCGATGCTGGGCGCGGCTCCGTCAATCTGCTTCAGGCGCTCGCCCGGAGCAACGGTCGCGGCGGACGAGCCAAGCAATCCAAGCGTGTAGGGATGGCGGGGCCGGTCCAGAACGTCATCGACAGTTCCGGTCTCCACGATCTGCCCGGCATACATGACGGCAACGCGGTCGGCGAGTTCCGCGACGACTGCGAGATCGTGGGTGATCCAGAGCACGGCGGTGCCCGTCTCGCGGCTGAGTTTCTGCACCTCGAACAGGATCTGACTTTGGATTGTCACGTCGAGCGCTGTCGTCGGCTCGTCGGCGATGATCAGGTCGGGCTCGTTCAGCAGGGCTGTCGCGATCGCGACTCGCTGGCGCATGCCGCCCGAGAACTCGTGCGGATACTGTCTCAGGCGCGCATCGGGCGAGGGGATGCCCACCCGCGACAGGGCACGCGAGGCCTCGGTCATCGCCTCTTCACGGCTGCAGGCGCGATGCTCCAGGATGGCCTCGCACATCTGCTCGCCGATGGTGAGGACAGGATTGAGCGTCATCAGCGGATCCTGGAAGATCATCGCGATGCGGTCACCCCGCAGGCTGCGCAGTCGCTCCTCGGAGGCTTGCCGCAAGTCCTCGCCCTTAAACAGCACATCGCCCGTTACGATCTCGCCAGGCGGATCGATGAGCTGGACCAGCGAGAAGCCGGTCACGGACTTGCCCGAGCCGGATTCTCCGACAAGGCCCACGATCTCTCCCGCCTGCACGGAGAGATCGACCCCGTTGACAGCGGGCCATGCTCCCGCGAGGTCATGAAACACGGTCTTGAGCCCGTGGACGTCCAGAAGCGGCGATGTCATGCGCCCCTCACGTTGAAGCTGCGGCGGAGGCGTTCGCCCACGAGGTTGAGTGACATGATCAAGAGCACAAGCGCGATGCCGGGAAAGGCCGCGATCCAGTATTCTCCCGACAGCAGGAACTCGAAGCCGTTGGAAATCAGCAGGCCGAGCGAAGGTTCGGTCACGGGAACGCCGACGCCGAGGAAGGAGAGGGTGGCTTCCAGCGTAATCGCGCTCGCGATGTTGATGGTGGTGACCACGAGCACCGCACCGACGGAATTCGGCAGCAGATGAGCCAGCATGATGTGGCGCGTCGGGAGGCCGAAATTGACGGCGGCCTCGATATATTCCTTGCGCCGCTCCACCAGGGCGGCCGCGCGCATCAGCCGGGCATACTGCGCCCATTGCACCAGGATGATCGCGAGAATCACCTTGTCGACGCCTCGCCCAATCGAGGCGAGCAGGACAAGGGCGATCAGGATTGACGGAAAGCCGAGCATGAAATCGACGACGCGCATGATCGCCGCGTCAACGGCACCACCGAATTGCGCAGCGACAAGGCCAGCAAGAATGCCGATGGCGAGGGCGCCCACGGTCGATGTCAGGCCCACGAGCAGGCTGGTACGAAGACCGTAGAGGATCGCACTCAGCATGTCGCGGCCCTGAGCATCGGTGCCGAGCCAGTAGGTGATGCCGCTCATGCCCTGCGAGCCGGGCTCCAGGCGGTTGTCCATCACGCTTAAGGTGGCAAGGTCGTACGGGTTCTGCGGCGCGATGAAGGGGGCGAGCAGGGCCACAAGCAGAAGGATGCCGAGAAGGATCACTGCACCGCGCGTCGTGGGACGACTGCTGATCCGGCGCAGCACTTTTCGCCGCATCGGTGTGTTGGCGTCGTCGGGCACGGCGGCTGCCGCCGAATTCAGCGGCTTCATGCCATTTCTCCCGTCAGCTTCACGCGTGGATCGAGCGCCGCGTAGAGAACGTCGACCAGGAAATTCACGGCAACGAACAGCAAGGTCGCGAGCATCACGTAGGCGACGACCACTGGACGGTCGAGATGATAGATGCTGTCGATCAGGAGCTTGCCCATGCCCGGCCAGGCGAACACGGTCTCGGTGATCGTCGAGAAGGCGACGAGGCTGCCGAATTCCATGCCCGCCACTGTGACGACGGGGATCAGGATGTTGCGCAGGATGTGGCGCCCGACGATACGCTTGCGGCGCACGCCCTTGGCGCGAGCATATTTCACGTAGTCCTGCGTCATCGCTTCCGTCGTTCCGGCCGCAACGAGCCGGATCATCAGGGCCATGTTCGGAACGGCGAGATTGAGCGCGGGCAGGGCGAGATGCTTGAGGCCGTCGAGCGTCAGCAGGCTTGTCGGGATGCCGAGAACGGAAACCGTCTCACCGCGTCCGGCCGTGGGCAGCCATCCGAGAAAGACGCTGAAGAGCAGGATGAGCATCATGCCCTTCCAGAAGCTCGGAAGGGAGAAACCGAGGATCGTCCCGGCCATGATCGCGCGGCTCGGGCGGCTCTCGGGGTTGAGGCCGGCCAGAAGGCCGAGCGGCACGCCGATGGCGGCCGCCCCACTCATCGCCAGAAGCACCAGCTCGAAGGTGGCCGGGAGCCTGCCTACGATCAGGTCGACTGCGGGAATGCCATGAACGAAGGAGCGGCCGAGATCGCCCTTCAGGGCATTGCCGAGGAAGGACAGATATTGTTGCCAGATGGGCAGATCGAGACCGAGGCGGCGGACCATCGCCATGCGTTCCGCAGCGCTGACCTGCGGAGGAACCAGAAGTTCGATCGGATCTCCGATGCCGTAGACGGCGAGGAAGACCACGATGGAAACTGCGAGCAGAACCAGGACACTCTGGATCAGACGCTGCAAGATGTAAGCAGTCATGTCAGGCGTTCCGGTCTGCTCGCGGTTACGTTGAGGAGGCTTACTTCGCCGGCTTCACCTGCATGGCCATCGTGAACTGGTCGGCGCGGCCGACATAGGTCAGGTTCGACTTGTAGGCCCAGACGGTGCTTTCGAAATGCAGCGGGATGAATGCGCCGCCTTCGAGAACCTTCATGCCGGCCTGATTGAGAAGCTCGGACCGCTTTGCGTCGTCGAGAGTGACGATTGCCGTGCGGATGAGCTTGTCGAACTCGGGATCAGCATAGCCGCCGTAGTTGGATCCGCCGATGGTCTTTGCCTCGTCCGGCGTCGCAGGCCATTGACGCAGGAAGGACGAAGCCTCGCCGCTCGTGGAGCCCCAGCCGCCGAGTGCCACGCTGAACTCCTTCTTGGAGCGGCGCGGGAAGTAGATGGCGCGCGCCATCGCGTCCACCTCGGCGCGGATGCCGACCTGGGTCAGGTACTGCGCTACGGCCTGCGTAATCTGGCTGTCGTTGATGTAACGGTCGTTCGTGGTCGCGAGCGTCACCTGAAATCCGTTCGGATACCCCGCCTCGGCCAGGAGCTTCTTCGCCTGGGCCGGATCGTAGGCGAGCTTGGGCGGGTTCGTCAGGGCGCCAAACATCCCGGCGGGCAGGAATTGGTAGGCGGGTTCGGCCGCGCCGTCCATGATGCGCTTGACGATGGCGTCGCGGTCGATGGCCAGCGACATCGCTTTGCGGACGCGCGGATCCTTCAGCGGGTTCTTGCCGTTGTCGGCCTTCACGAACGGGCTTGGTTCGCGCTCCACATCGAGCTGGAAGTAGATCACGCGCGTCGAGGGCGTGATCACATAGCCGAAGCGCTTGTCGTCCTTGATCCGGCTGACGTCGCGCGCGGCCGGATTCTCGATCACATCGTAGTCCCCTGCCAGCAGGCCAGCCAGACGGGGACCGGCATTGGGAACCGGCACGAAGGTCACATTGGCCCAAGGCTCAGCAGGGCCCCAGTATTTCTCGTTGCGCTCGAGCTCGACGCTCGTTCCCTTCGTGTAGCTCTTGAACTTGTAGGGTCCCGTGCCGATGGCGAGCTTGCCGTCGTTGAAGTCGCCGACGACAGGCCATGCGCCGGTCACTCCACAGTTCTTTGCGACGTCGAAGGTCAGCTTGTCATGCGGAAGAATGGAAGAGCTCAGGATGGCCACAGCGGACAGGAAGTTCGGCAGCAGCGGATCCGGCGCCTTCGTGGTAATGACGACGGTGTACGGGTCGGGGGCTTCGACCGCCGTGAAGTTGCCGGTAATGTCGGCGAAGGAGCCGGCGATTGCGGTCTCGTTCTTCAAGGTCCGGCAGAAGCTGAAGATCACATCGTCGGCGGTGAACGGCTTGCCGTTGGAGAACGTCACTCCCTGGCGGAGCTTGAACGTCCAGCGAATCTGCCCGTCGTTCTCCCACGACGTCGCGAGGCTGGGCAGAACCGTCTGCTTCTCATCCTGCTTGGTGAGCCCGTCGAAGATATGCGCCGCGAGGGCATTGTTCGGCGTCAGATCGTGATAATGTGGATCGATGGCGGTCGGCTCGGAGCTGAGTGCGACCTTGAGGGACTGGGCCCACGCAGGAGCGCTGAGCAGGCATGTGCCGGCGACGAAGGCGGATATCAGTGGACGATGCATGGAATTGCTTCTCCGTTCCCAGGGTGCTGTCTTTTGACAGATTTATTTTCAGGAATTAGAAAACATGAAAATGTACTGACGTCAATCTGGGTGGAGCGTCCATGTCCCATGTTCTGAAGCCGACGACGGACCTCGCCAACCGCATTTCTTTCCACTATCCCTCGCTCACCGGCGCACCGCGCCGTGCAGCGGATTTCGTGCTGCAGAATCCTCTCGAAACGGCGACGATGACCATCGAAGGTTTCGCCGAGCGCAGCGGAACTTCCGCCGCGACCGTCACCCGTTTCGTGCGCATTCTCGGATACGGTGGCTATGGCGAGTTCAGGGCCGCGCTCGCGGAAGCCCTTCGGGTGGCGATGGCGCCCATCGACAGCCTCGCGGACGCGCACAGCGTGCAAGGCTCGGCCTTCTCGACCCTTGTCACCGTCCTCAAGGACCAGACCGCCAACCTGAACGAGACGATTTCGGCTCTCGACGAGGAAATCTCCTCCCGCGCGATGAAGGCTCTTCTGGAAGCGCGCCGGATCTTCATCGTCGGCTCCGGCGCGAGCCATCATGTGGCGGCTCATCTCGAGGAAGGATTGGCGCTTTATCTGGATGCCAATGTCACCTTCGCATCGTCGCGGGGCGGGCCCGAGCAGGCGATCCGCCACATCATGACCATCGGTGGGGCGGACGAGGTCATGCTGGCCATTTCCATTCCGCGATACTCTCGCGGAACCGTCGATCTCGCGAGCCTCGCCAAGAAGCGCGGGGCGACCGTGCTGGCGCTGACGGATGCACCCAGCTCACCGCTCGTGCCGATCGCCGACATGACGCTGTTCGCTCCGGCGCGAAACCGCCTGCTGCCGAATTCGCCGACCGCCGCCTTCGCACTCGCGGACGCCATCATCACGGCCGTGGCCCGGGAGCGGCCTGATGCGGTCGAAACCCTGAAGGAGCTGAGCGAAAGTCTTCTCTGGACGTTCTATCAGTGAGGGTACGAAGGTTGACCTTTTTGGCGTGACGCCCGAGTCGTGTTCCTGCACAGGGACGTGGCGCAACCGGGAGGGATCTCTGGTGGAGGTAGGGATCTCTGGTGGAGGTCTTCGGCGCCCCTAGAGCATCGGACGCGGGAAGTGGCCCCACTCTTGGGATTCCATTCGATGCTCTCTCCTTAGATGAGCGCATCGTTTGAGCGGACCCGAAGGGCCGCGTCAGGGAAAACCGAGTCCACTTTTCGCCAGAGCGGCCCGCCGGGTCCGCACGATGGATTACGGCCCATGTCATGCCCCAACCGCAATCTCCTCCCGACGCGTCAGGTGACCTAGAGCTGTTTCCGCTGATGTGGAATCAGCTCTCTTCTTTAGTCTGCCGCACTTTTTGACGGCGAACCGGATCCACTTCGCCGAAAAGTGCTCTAGTCCAAGACGAAAGGAATATGTGGCATCTTATTGACGGCGCGAAATGCCTCCAGGCGTTCAACCGCCTTTATCCCGCTCTCTACCAGGTGAGAGCTCAAGGCCGCAGCCGCAGAATCACCGTCACCACGCTTGAGTGCGCGAATAACCGCTAGATGCTCATCCGTGAAAGGGTCGATCTGCGGATGCTTCGCCAGCGCCGCCTGAATATGTTTTCCGACGACGAGCGAGCAGCGTGTACGCTTCAGCGCCTCAATGACCTCGAGGTTTCGGCCGTAGCTCAAACATTGCACATGGAGATCGTTTTCCAACTCATCCAGCTGGTTCACGGTTGCTGTCGACATCGAGCTTGCGACTGAATGGAGCCGGCGCTCCATGGCGTTCAGTTCCTCGCCGGGGATGCCTGACGCAGCGCTCTTGACCAAAAGCGGCTCAAGCACAATTCGAAGCTCGTACAAGTCTCGAACACGGGTGTCGGTGAGTGCGACGATGTACCAATGTGCATTGTCTTCCTTGCTCAGGAGGCCCGCGGCCTGAGATCGGATAAGGAGATTGCGGGCAACGGTACGGCCAACTCCGTAATGCCGCGCAAGTGCCAGCTCATTGACCCTCGCGCGACCGAAAACTGAGCGATGGATGATACTCCGCTCAAGGTCATAGTAGAGGTTCTCCCACGCATCGCTGCGCACGACTTCCGACGGGCCCAGATCGAACATCGCTGGGGTGAGTTCCAGGCGGATCGGTGAGCTGTCGGCACCGCCAACGACGACGCCACGTCCATCGAAGCGATGCACGACTCCTTCATGCTCGAGCTCTGCAAGGGCCTGCCGCACCGGCGATCGGCTGGCACGGAAAATCGACGCGAGGGCGCTCTCGGACAGAACCGCCCCCACCGGCACGCGTCCGGCTTCGATCCCTGCTTGCAGGGCCTGCTTGATCAACAGATAGGCTGGCCGCTTACGCTCGATCATTGCACTCTTGCTCTATTCAGGACTTCGGCGCTGGTGCCTCGTGCAGACTATGTGACCGCCCCGAGCGGCCACGGCACGAACTCGTTGTCACCATAGTCGAACGTCTCGCTCAACGACCGTTCACCGGATGCGACGGCAATGACCTTCTCAAAGATCCGTTTGCCGGCTTCCTCGATGCTGTCGTCGCCCGTGACGATGCCACCGCAATTGATGTCCATGTCTTCCTCCATGTGCTCGTACATGGTGGTGTTTGTCGCGATCTTGATGCAGGGCGCCGGCTTGAAGCCCGAGACGGAACCGCGCCCAGTCGTGAAGCAGATGATGTTGCATCCGCCCGCAACCTGGCCCGTTACGGCTACCGGGTCATATCCGGGGGTATCCATAAACACAAAACCCGTTCGATCAATCGGCTCGGCGTATTCATACACGGCCTCGAGCGGCATTGTCCCGCCCTTCGCAACGGCGCCAAGCGACTTCTCGAGGATGGTCGTCAGCCCTCCAGCCTTGTTGCCATGAGACGGATTATTGTTGAGCTCCGCATCATTGTTGGCCGTGTATGCGCGCCACCAATCAATCCGCTCCATCAACTTGCGCGCCACCTCCGGCGCCGTAGCCCGGCGCGTCAGGAGGTGCTCGGCCCCATAAATCTCGGGCGTTTCGGAGAGAACTGCCGTCCCCCCATGGCGAACCAGCAGGTCCGCCGCGTAGCCAAGAGCCGGGTTCGCGGAAATCCCGGAATAGCCGTCCGACCCACCGCACTGCAAGGCCAACTTCAACTCAGAGAGGGGCTGTGGGGTACGGGGCACGGCATTGACTGCGTCCAGCATCTCATGGATCGCTGCCTTGGCGGCTTCAATGGACTTCCGGGTCCCGCCCATCCGCTGGATCGTCATTGTTCGTAGGAATGCTCCCTCGGTCAGGCCCGAGCGCTCCAGGAGCATTTCGATCTGATTGGTTTCGCACCCGAGCCCGATCATGAGAATGCCGCCGAAATTCGGGTTCTGCGCATACCCGCTCAACGTCCGAACCAGGTAGCGATACCCCTCCGACGCCGTGTTGATCGCGCATCCGCCGCCATGCGTGAGGGCGACAATCCCGTCAATGTTTGAATGGTTCGCCAAGCCGCCGCCGCGATTGAAATAGTCGGCCGTTGCCTTTGCGACAGTGGCCGAGCAGTTCACGGAGCTTACGATGCCGATATAGTTTCGCGTTCCCACCGTCCCGTTCGGGCGACGAAAGCCTTGGAACGTACGGCGCTCGCCCTCCGGCAGCAGGGGAGTGGGGCGAGCGTCGGCGCAGAACTCATGTGCGACGTTGCTTTCCTGCATCGCCATATTTTGCAGGTGCACATGCTCGCCCGTCTGGATCGGCTGCGTGGCGAACCCGATGACCTGTCCATACTTTAGTATGGCCTCCCCGGTTTGAATCGGACGGAGCGCCAACTTGTGACCGCGCGGAATATCGCCCGTCGAGACCACATCATCAAGGCCAATCGGGCTTCCATTCGCGATCTTGTCGCGCGCGACAGCCACATTATCGGCCGCGTTCAGCACGATAGCTCGGGCCTCTTTCGGCAGGGCGATGGCGGGCATTGGTGCTTTCCTCTCAGGGTCGACAGAGCGAGCGCCTGTCAAAAATGGCTATTGCACGCAATGTACCACCATGCTACCAAAAAAATGTCAATAGCACCGTGAGAGTGTAGGACGGAGGAAATGCGATGATTGAGCGCAATTTAGTTGTTATGCGAAGTCACTTAAGCGTTTAACAGCGGTATTGTGCGACTTATGTCGGCGTCAATAATACCGTAAGTGGCGATTAAACCCTGATAAGGGCGCTATCAATAAAATGATCTATGAATTTGACTTCAGTTTTCTGGATGAGTACGGGCCAGATCTTTGGAATGGCACTCTGTTAACGCTCTGGATGACGGCTATTTCCATCATTCCAGGGTTCATCCTTGGGACGGCTTGCGCCGTTGGGCGCCTATACGGGCCACCCTGGCTTCAGCGCGCAACGACCGTGTATGTGGAGGCCATCCGCAACACACCGCTGGTCATTCAGGTTTTCTGGTTATTCTTTGGTCTCGCGGTTCTTTCGATACGCATTGATGCCTTCTACGCCGCTGTTATTGCGCTCGTCATCAACGTGGGGGCCTACACCGCCGAGATCATGCGGGCAGGCTTTGAGAGTATCCCGAAGGGGCAGGTCGAGGCGGCTTCGTGCCTCGCGCTCTCGCGCTGGCAGATGCTCCTTTATGTGCAGTTGCCGCAGGCGGTCGAGCGCGTTTACCCGGCTCTCGTGAGCCAGTTCATTTTGATGATGCTCGCGACCTCGATCATGTCGCAGATCTCTGCTCCCGAGCTCACAGGCGTCGCCTATCAAATTCAGTCGTTCACGTTCCGCGGCTTCGAAGTCTACGTCGTTATCGCCGTTGTCTACCTCGCGCTCGTCACGCTCCTCAGGGCCGTCCTGCTGGGCCTAGCGACCGTGGCGTTTCCCCGGCGCCGGCGCCTTGGTACTCCCCTGTAAGGCTGCATCATGCTTGGTCTGACTGTCGATCACCTTCTCTATATCGTGCGCGGTGCTGGCTGGACCCTCGTTCTGTCCCTGATGGGATTCGTAGGCGGCACGATCATCGGCTTGCCCATCGCACTGGCGCGCTCGTCGCGCGTGTGGGTACTGCGAGCGGTTTCGAGCGCCTTTGTTCAGCTGGTACAGGGAATACCGCTGCCTGTGATCATGTTCGTCGTGTATTTCGGGTTGAGCATCAGCGGCTTCGAGCTACCGGCCTTGGTGGCTGCCGGCCTTGCCATGACGGCGTATTCGGGTGCTTATCTCGGCGAGATCTGGAAGGGCTGCATCGAGGCCGTGCCGAAGACCCAATGGGAGGCTGCCGAGTGCCTGGCTCTGACTCCGATGCAGCGACTGGCGGACGTCATTCTCCCTCAGGCCATGCGCATCGCCATTCCGCCGACGGTCGGGTTCCTGGTCCAGATCGTCAAGAACACCTCGTATTCGGTCGTGATCGGCTTCTTCGATCTGACCTACTCGGCAAAAGTCATCAACAACTCAACCTACAAGCCGTTCACCGTATTCACCATCGCGGCGGTTCTCTATTTCGTCATCTGCTACCCGATGTCTGTGATGAGCCGGCGGTTCGAGCGCAAGCTGAAGCGCGCATAGGAGAACTTCCCAATGGAGCCGATGGTTCATTTCAAAGACGTACGTAAGTCTTTTGGCGCCCTGGAAGTGCTGAAGGACGTCTCTCTCGAGATCAAACGCGGCACGGTGACCGCCCTGATCGGTCGCAGCGGATCTGGAAAGAGCACGGCGCTTCGCTGCATCAATGCCTTGGAACAGATCAATAGCGGTGAACTCTACGTGTGTGGCAGAGCCCTCCACGAAGGAGAGTTCGATCTCCGCGCTCTTCGCCAGGACGTCGGGATCGTCTTTCAGAGCTACAATCTGTTCCCGCACCTGACCGTTTCGGAGAACATTACCCTGGCTCCGCGTCGGGTGAAGAAGATCGGTGCTGCCGAAGCCAAGGACCTCGCCAGAGAGGTGCTTCTGCAGGTTGGCCTCAGCGACAAGGCCGATAGCTATCCGGAGCAACTGTCCGGAGGACAGCAGCAGCGCGTCGCGATTGCCCGTTCGCTCGCGATGAAGCCGAAGCTGATGCTGTTCGATGAGGTAACGTCGGCACTCGATCCCGAACTGACCGGGGAAGTCTTGAAGGTGATCGAGAAGCTCGCTCAAAGCGGCATGACGATGGTTCTGGTGACGCATGAAATGAACTTTGCCGAACGCGTCGCCAGCCAGCTCATCTTCATGCACCACGGAAAGGTCTGGGAAACGGGCCCGGGCGACATCCTTCGCAACCCGAAGACCCCGGAACTTCAGCAATTCGTTGGCAACGGCCTTTAGCCAACAACACGAGCCGCTTTCACGGCAAACACACGACTAGGCAAACACACGACTAGGGAGGACCTGAGATGCCGAAAATGAACTTCACCCGCCGAACCGCCGTTGGACTTGGTCTGGCCGTTGCGCTGCTGCCTGCAGCCGTCCGGGCAGATACGCTCGACACGATCAAGCAGCGCGGCAAGATCCTCATTGCGATCGATGTCAGCCATCCGCCCTACGGCATGCTTGACGATAAGGCGAAGGAGACCGGCTCGGACGTTGAAACCGCCAATCTTCTCGCGAAGGATCTTGGAGTTCCGCTGGAGATCGTCCAGGTCTCCGGTGCCAACCGCGTTCCCTTCCTGTTGTCCGGAAAGGCCGACATCGTCATCGCGTCTTTCTCCATCACGGAAGAGCGTAAAAAGGTCGTTGACTACTCGCGGCCCTACGGCGTCATCCCGGTTGTCATCGCGGCTCCTACTGGCGAAAAGATCGCACAGGCGAACGATCTCGATGGCAAGATCATTGCCGTCGCACGCGGCACCACGGCAGACATCGAGCTGACCAAGGTTCTGAAGCCGGTCAGCGGCGCCCGGATCGTACGCTATGAGGATGAGGCGACGACCAACACGGCCGTAGCGACCGGCCAGCAGAACATCTTTGCTGCGGCGCTTTCCACCGCCAACGAGGTGCGCGATGCCAACCCCGCCAAAAAGCTCGAGGTCAAGATGACCATGGCCGCCTACCCGATGGCCATTGGCCTGCGCAAGAAAGATGATGCGCTTCGTGACTGGGTTGACAACTGGGTGGCGGCCAACCTCAAGAACGGCAAGCTGAACGAGATCTACAAGAAGTACTTCAAGTCGGACCTGCCGGCCGAGATGATGGAATAACGATAAGGCGTTCTCCTCATAGGGAGGAGAATGGTTTTCGTAATTTTCGTTCACTCACTCTCTAACACCCTGAACCCGGACGGCGCCGTTGCGCGTGCGCCGTCCGCATGAGAATTTTTTGCAGGTGGCAAGAATGAACCGACTGTATCGCGGCGTATATCCGGTGGCTCCGACCATATTCGACGACGCTGGTCGCCTTGATCCCGAGGGGCAGAAGCGCTGCATCGATTTCATGATCGATGCGGGCTCGGATGGTCTGTGCATCCTGGCCAACTATTCCGAGCAGTTCCTGCTCAGCGACAGCGAACGTGAGAGCGTGACCCACACCGTTCTGGACCATGTGGCCGGGCGAGTGCCGGTCATCGTCACGACGAGCCATTTTTCGACCGATATCTGCGCCGAGCGCTCGAAGCGGGCGCAGGAGGCTGGCGCCGCGATGGTGATGATCATGCCGCCCTTCTTCGGGGCGACGCTGCGCGTCGCGGAAGCCGGCATCTACGAGTTCTTCCGCCGGGTGTCGGATGCGATCAGCATTCCGATCATGATCCAGGACGCACCCATGGCCGGAACCGCCCTGTCGCCGGCCTTCCTGGCCCGGATGGCGCGCGAGATCGCCCAGGTGTCCTATTTCAAGATCGAGGTCGCCGGCACCGCCGGCAAGCTGCGCGAGCTCATCGCGCTCGGCGGCGACGCCATCGAAGGCCCCTGGGACGGCGAGGAGGCGATCACCCTGATGGCCGACCTCGATGCGGGCGCGACCGGCGCGATGACGGGCGGGGGCTTTCCCGACGGCATCCGCCAGATCATCGATCCTTACTTTGCCGGCAACCGCGAGGGAGCCCTCGTGGCCTATGAGCGCTGGCTGCCTCTGATCAACTACGAGAACCGCCAGTGCGGCCTCTCCGCCGCCAAGGCGCTGATGAAGGAAGGCGGCGTGATCCGGTCGGACTTCGTGCGCCATCCGCTCCAGCCGCTTCATCCCGAAACCCGCAAGGGCCTCATCGAGATCGCCCGCCGCCTCGATCCGCTCGTGCTGCGCTGGGGGCTGTAACAGGGAGGCCTCGACGGACAGCCTTGTCTCGACCGGGCGGTTCTCCTGCTTGATGGGAGCTGTTAGTCTATCGCCCAGATGGAGAACCGCCAGTCGAGCTGGGGATCGGCGGTGGCGATCCAAGCCGACCCGTCTTACAGCATCGGGTGTGAAACCGAACCCACATCCGATGCTGTTCCGGATTGGGTATTGCACTCGATCGTCAGAGATCAGGATCGGCCTCACCTCCCCGTGAGCTGCCTTCGGATTCGCCTTGAAGAGGTTCGAATTGTCTTCCGCCTATCGGTCCGGTCGACCCGGCAGGCCCCGAGGAAAGGATTTGTGATGAACTCCGTTAAAAGAATCGGCTTTGTTGGTCTCGGTTTGATGGGAACCGGAATGGCGAAGAATATCCGTGCCAAGGGATTTCCCTTGACGGTATTGGCCCATCGCAACCGGAAGCCCGTTGACGATCTGATTTCCCGGGGGGCCAAGGAGGCGGCCACAGCCGCAGACCTGGCGCGGGAATGCGACGTGGTCATCCTTTGCGTGACGGGCTCGCCTCAGGTCGACGATGTCCTCAACCGTCCGGGCGGTCTTCTGGAGGGAATGCATCCTGGCCTCGTTGTGGTCGACAGCAGCACCGGCGATCCTGACTTCGCGGTGCGCGCCGAGGCCGCCGTTCGGGCGCGGGGGGGAATGTATGTCGATGCTCCCGTGAACCGCACCCCCAAGGAAGCCGAGGAAGGTCGCCTCAATGTCCTTATCGGCGGCGATGCCGCTGTCGTCGACGACCTTCGGCCCGTGCTGGAGTCCTACTCCGAAACCATTCATCACCTTGGTCCCATCGGGTCAGGGCACAAGGCAAAGCTCATTCATAACTTCATCGCGCAGGGCAATGCAGTCATTCTGGCTGAAGCGTTCTCGGCGGCGGCGAAAGTTGGCCTCGATCTGCGTTCCTTCGCCGACCTATGCCGTTTGAGTGGCGCTCATAGCCGGACCTTCGACCGCCTCATCCCCTTTGTTCTCGAGGGAGACGATTCCAATCAGAAGTTCGCGCTGCGCAACGCTGTAAAAGATATGCGGTCGTATACGCATCTCGCGGAGATGGCGCCGGCTACGGCCTTCGTCGCACAGGCCATCCACCAGACCTTCGTTCTTGCGACCGCCTTGGGACACGGGGACAAATACATCGCACACCTGTTCGATGTGATGGGCGAGATCAACGGTACCCGCGTCCGAGCGGACTAAAGCGACACATGAGGAGGCCGACAATGATCACGTTGCACGAAAGGTGTCGAGGATGAGTGCAAGGGCGACGACCGCTGGCGAAATTCTGCCGGTTGACGGCTATCGAGGGGCGCTCGCGGGCCGGGTCTGGCGGCCGGGTGTCGGCCCCTGTGTCGTGGCGATCCGGCAGGAGGGGGTGGTCGACATCTCGGCGACCTGCGCCACCATGAGCGACCTTGCCGCCGTGGCGGATCCGGCGCGGACGCTCAAGAGCGCCCCGGGCGAGCGGATCGCCTCCCTCGACGAGCTCATGGCCAATACGTCCTCCGACCACCGCGACGGATCAAAGCCCTGGCTGCTGGCGCCGATCGACCTCCAGGTGATCAAGGCCGCCGGCGTCACGTTCGCGGTGTCGATGCTCGAGCGCGTCATCGAGGAGCGGGCCCGGGGCGATGCCGGGGCGGCCGCCGCGATCCGGGCCGAGGTCCTGCGCCTGGTCGGGGACGATCTCAGCCGGCTTAAGCCGGGCTCGCCCGAGGCCATGGCCCTGAAACAGGTGCTGGTCGCGCAAGGCGCCTGGAGCCAGTATCTCGAGGTCGGCATCGGGCCCGATGCGGAGGTGTTCACCAAGGCCCCGACCCTGTCGGCCGTCGGGCCGTTCATGGATGCCGGCCTGCACCCGCACTCGACCTGGAACAATCCCGAGCCGGAAGTGGTGATCGTGGTCACGGCCGAGGGCCGGATCGTCGGGGCGACGTTGGGCAACGATGTGAACCTGCGCGATTTCGAGGGCCGCTCCGCCCTGCTGCTGTCGAAGGCCAAGGACAACAACGCCTCGTGTGCGCTGGGCCCGTTCGTCCGCTTCTTCGACGAAAGCTTCTCGCTCGACGACGTGCGCCGGACCACCGTGACGCTGACGGTGGAAGGCGTGGACGGATTCCGGCTCGAGGGCGCGTCCTCCATTACGAAGATCAGCCGCGATCCGGCCGATCTGGTCGCCCAGACGCTGGGTCCGCACCATCAGTATCCGGACGGGTTCGTGCTGTTTCTCGGCACCATGTTCGCGCCGACGCAGGATCGGGACGAGCCCGGCATGGGGTTCACGCACAAGAGCCGCGATCAGGTCACGATTGCGGCGCCGGAACTCGGCACGCTCGTCAACCGGATCCGGCCGAGTTCGGAATGCGAGCCATGGACCTTCGGCTTGAGCGCCCTCATGCGCAACCTCGCACAGCGCGGTCTCATCAACACGAACCAGGCAGATTGACGATGACGAAGAACTATATTGCGGGCGAATGGGTTGGGGCGTCCGAGGCCTCCCCGAACCTCAACCCGTCCAACACCCAGGACGTGATCGGCGAGTTCGCCCGCGCCTCGGCCGCCGAGGCGCAGGCCGCCATCGATGCCGCCTACGAGGCGTTCCCGGCCTGGGCGCATTCCTCCATCCAGACCCGCCACGACCTCCTCAAGGCGGTCGGCGACGAGATCCTGGCCCGCAAGGACGAGCTCGGCCGCCTGCTCTCGCGCGAGGAGGGCAAGACCCTGCCCGAGGGCATCGGCGAGGTCGCCCGCGCCGGCCAGATCTTCCAGTTCTTCGCCGGCGAAACCTTGCGCATGGCCGGCGACAAGCTGGCCTCCGTGCGCCCGGCCGTCGACGTCGAGATCACCCGCGAGCCGGTCGGCGTGGTCGGCCTGATCACGCCCTGGAACTTCCCGATCGCGATCCCGGCCTGGAAGATCGCGCCGGCGCTCGCCTACGGCAACACCGTGGTGTTCAAGCCGGCCGAGCTGGTGCCGGCCTCCGCCCATGCGCTCGCCGAGATCATCATCCGGGCCGGCGTGCCGGCGGGCGTGTTCAACCTGGTGATGGGCAAGGGCTCGGTGGTCGGCGAGGCCATGCTGCAGAGCCCGAAGGTGGCCGCGATCTCGTTCACCGGCTCGGTGCCGACCGGCCGCCGGGTCGCCCAGACCTGCATCACGGCCGACCCGATGAAGAAGGTCCAGCTCGAGATGGGCGGCAAGAACCCGATGGTGGTGCTCGACGATGCCGACCTGACGGTGGCGGTCGAGTGCGCCGTCAACTCGGCCTTCTTCTCGACCGGGCAGCGCTGCACCGCGTCCTCGCGCCTGATCGTGACGGAGGGCATTCACGACCGCTTCGTGGCCGCGATGCAGGCGCGCATGCAGGGGCTGGTGATCGACGATGCCCTGAAAAGCGGCACCCAGATCGGCCCGGTGGTCGACCAGAGCCAGCTCGACCAGGACCTGAAATACATCAGGATCGGCCAGGACGAAGGCGCCCGGCTGGTGGCCGGCGGCGAGCTGTTGAAGCGCGAGGCGCCCGGGTTCTATCTTTCGCCGGCGCTGTTCACGGAGGTGGACAACCGCATGCGGGTGGCGCGCGAGGAGATCTTCGGGCCGGTCGCGACGGTGATCCGGGCCAAAGACTATGACGAGGCGCTGGCGATTGCCAACGACACGCCGTTCGGGCTGTCGTCGGGCATCTGCACCACGAGCCTGAAGCATGCCGGCCACTTCAAGCGCCATGCCGAGGCCGGCATGGTGATGGTCAACCTGCCGACCGCGGGCGTCGACTATCACGTGCCGTTCGGCGGCCGCAAAGGTTCGTCCTATGGGCCGCGCGAGCAGGGCCGCTACGCGCAGGAGTTCTACACCACGGTCAAGACCGCTTACACCTTCGACGGCAACGGACCTTACGTGCCCAAGACCAAGGGCAGCGAGTAGAGCGGGCTGGTGACGCAAGGAGCGAGGCACGCGTGGGCGTGTCTCGCATAGCGTCTGACGCTACGCCCACCTGAAAAGGCGAATTTCCACCTTGGGTCCGATGCACTGGCGGCTGCCGGCCTCCAGGTCGCCGAGGTTGATGTTTGCCCACAAGCCATCAAGCGGTGCGGAAGTGTTCGTTCGCCAGAGTCAGGGCTGCACGCCCAAGCGGCTGATCACCTATCAGCTTAGCGGTTATGCAGCCGCGCCCCTGCGGCTGTTCTGCCTTCGCTATCCAGCTTCGCCGACACAAGGTCTCACAGCAAGGGCAGAACGTTGTAGCATCTGTCCGGGTCTCGGAAGTCCCGGACGGACGGGCTGAAATGGAGATCGACACGCAAAGCCCCCGAACTCTGCGTATGTGACAACGACTTCCTTGTCACATTATGGTTTTCCATCTAGTTTGCCCGCGTTCTCAGGGCGGGGTGGAAGTCCCTACCGGCGGTATGCAGTGAACTCTGCGAGCCCGCGAGCGCCTTCCTCCGGAAGGGTCAGCAGATCAGGTGAGAGGCCTGAGCCGACGGTTATAGTCCGGATGAGAGAGAACGTGCCAACTGTGCAAGCCTCAGGCTGCGCGGTTGCTCGGGATCGCCTTGGGTGACGTGTCAATGCACTATCAAGGAGATCACCGTGACACACGCCCGCTATGCCTTCATCAAAGCCAACTGGCATGCCGATATCGTCAATCGGGCCCTCGAAGGATTCTGCGAACTCATTCCGTCCGAACAGGTTGATGTGTTCGACGTTCCAGGCGCATTCGAGATGCCGTTGCTGGCTCGCGATCTTGCTGCGTCGGGCCAATATGCTGCTGTTGCGGCGGCCGCATTCGTCGTCGACGGGGGCATTTACCGCCATGAGTTCGTGGCGCAAGCGGTGGTGGACGGCCTGATGCGGGCCGGCATGGACACCGGCGTGCCCGTTCTTTCCGTCTCCCTAACGCCCCACCAGTATCAAGAGACCGAGCACCATTCGCAGATCTATCGCGCCCATTTTGTCGAGAAAGGCCGCGAGGCCGCGAAGGCAGCGCTGATGATTATGAGGACACGCGCTGCTTTGGGGGCCCAAAGGGTGGCAGCAGAGTGACCAAAGCCGCTGGATGCTCAATCTTCAGCCATTGATCCTGCGATCGCCGCGCCGGCTCGTCAAAGAGAGCCGGCCGGCTGTCAGATCGACGATCTGACGCAAGGGGAATTTCCATGAATTTGAACACGATTAGGGAAGCGATTGAAGCCATCGCGAACGGGGAGCTCATCGTTGTCGTGGACGACGGCGACCGCGAGAACGAGGGGGACCTGATTATGGCGGCCTCCAAGGCGACGCCTGAGCAGATTGCCTTCATGGTGCGTCACACCAGCGGCATCATCTGCGCTCCCATGTCGCCTCAGCGTGCGGATCACCTGAACCTGGCGCCCATGGTTGCCAATAATCGCGACCCTATGCGGACCGCTTTCACGGTATCGGTCGATTACAAGGTCGGATTGACGACGGGGATCTCCGCAGACGAGAGATCAAGTACGTTGCGGGCCCTCGCCAACAACAACTCCGTGAGCACCGACTTCCTGCGTCCCGGCCATGTGTTTCCGCTTGTCAGCAAGCCGGGCGGCGTTCTCACACGATCCGGGCATACGGAAGCTGCGATCGACCTGGCCAGGCTTGCCGGCTTGGAGGAGGTCGGCGTTTTGGCGGAGGTCGTCAACGATGACGGAACGGTCAAACGCCTGCCCCAACTGCTGGAGTTCGCGAAAGAGCACAACCTCAAGATCATCTCGATCGAAGACTTGATTGAACATCGTGTTCGCAGCGAGCCTTTTGTCTCCCGAGTCGAGACAACGACCGTGGCAACCCCGATAGGGCCCGCAACGGCGCACATCTATGCATCTGCTTTTGAAACGACACAGCACCTTGCCATCGTGTTCGGCCATATCTCCGAGCAGAAGGGTGTTCCGTGCCGGATTCATCACGAGCAACCGTTACGCGACCTGTTCGGCAGTCAGACGACATCACAGCTCTGGCTTGAAAACGCTTTTCCACAAATCAAGGCGAGCGGACGAGGCGTCATCATTTTTGTCCGTGATCCGAAGATCGCGGCTTTTGATCAGGATCCGTCATCGGACGAAGGCGTGGAGCGGCATCAAAGCACTCAAATCAGGATGAAGCGCTGGCGCGAAGTCGGGCTCGGAGCGCAGATCCTGAGGGATCTCGGTGTGACCTCGATTTCTCTCGTCGCCACGCAGCACCGGCAGTATGTCGGGCTGTCTGGCTTCGGCATCGAGATTGTCGGGACCACGCTCGTTCAACATTAAGATGCATGTTGCAATCTAACGATGGGCCTAGGCTCCGTGACACGGGTGCCTAGCGCATCGTGCGAGAAAGTGGCCCCGGTTTTTCGCGAGAACGATGCGCTCTTTCCAAGAAGGGGGCATCGGTTTCGATCCCAAAAGTGGATTCCACTTTTCACGTCCGATGCTCTAGGCCTCCAGTCACCAGCACTCGAAGCCGCCATCGACGAGAAGGTCGACGCCCGTCACGAATGACGCGGCCCGGCTCAGCAAGAAGATGGCCGGGCCCACCATTTCGTCCACGGTAGCCATGCGTTGCAGTGGCGTTTCGGCCTCGAACACCTTCCGCTGTTCGGCAACCTCGGGCCTAAGATTCATGGGTGTCAGAGTATAACCCGGGCTGATCGCATTGACGCGGAGCCCCCGTTCAGCCCACTCCATCGCAAGGCTCTTCGACAGATGCACCACGCCCGCTTTCGAGGTGTTGTAGTGCGCTTGCAATAATCCTCGATTGACGATCGAGCCGGACATCGAGGCGATGTTGACGATCGAGCCTCGGCGGCGGGGCAACATGGCCCGCGCCTCAGCCTGACAGGAAAGGAACACGCCGGTCAGGTTGATGTCGATCACCTTCTGCCACTGGAACAGCGGCATCTCCTCCGCCGGGTTCGCGTTCGCGATGCCCGCACAGTTCACCGCGCAGGTCAGTGGACCCAGATCGCTTTCGACCCGAGCCATGGCCCGCTCGAGATCGGCGCCGCTCGTCACGTCGCCGCCCAGCGCAATCGACCGTCGGCCGAGACTTTCGATAGCCCGCAAGGTGTCATTGATCGCAGTCGAGCTCGGCAGGTCGAACAAAGCAACATCGGCGCCCGCTTCGGCAAGTCCGATCGCGATCCGCTGGCCGATGCCGCTTGCCGCTCCGGTGACAAACGCCACGTCGCCTTCCAGGCTGAACAACTTCATCATCTTCTCCCTGATGTCACATCGTGGCGAGTTCCATGACGGCGATCCGCCCGGCGTCCTTTTGGTCGAGGACACCACGGTTGCAGCCTCGACTGAGCACCATCACGCGATGGGAAAGTCCCAGAACCTCGTCGAGGTCGGAACTGACGACGACAACGGCCATTCCCTCGCGCGCGAGTTCCGCGATGACCTCATAGATCTGTGCTCGCGCACCGATGTCGATACCGCGCGTGGGCTCGTCGAGAATGATGACGCGTGGCCGTCGGGCGATGCTTTTGGCGATGACCACCTTCTGTTGGTTGCCACCGGACAGCTCGTTGACCTGCTGGTCCGGCGCGCCTTTCACCCCGAAGCGACCGATCATCCTTGCGGCGAAATTCTGAACACGGCCTGGAACGATCCATCCGCCGCGGGTCACATCGCTGTAATTCCCGACCAGAAGATTGTCTGCGATGGACTGGGCGAGGATCACGCCCTGAGCCTTGCGATCTTCGGGCACGAGGACGATACCATGATCCAGCGCATCGCGCGGGCTCCGGAGCGAAAGGCGCTCTCCCCCGACAAGAACCCGGCCGGCGGAGATGGGATCGACTCCGGCGATGCCGCGAACCAGTTCCGTGCGTCCGGCGCCGACGATCCCGGCGATCCCGAAGACTTCTCCGGCCCGGACTTCGAAGCTGATCTCCTTGAAGGCGCCTTCGGCGCTCGTCAGGCTCTCGACTGTGAGGAGCGGCCCGCCGGCAACGTCCGACAGGGCCGGGAACATTCTGTCGAGTGGGCGTCCGACCATGTCATGGACAAGGCGTTGGACCGGAACTTGAGCCGTCTCGTATGTGGCCACGAGTGCGCCGTCCCGCAGGACCGCTACGCGGTCGGCCACGCGGGCGATTTCGTCGAGCCGGTGACTGATATAGATGAAGGATACGCCTTCCGCCTTCAGCTTCTCGATCTGCTCGAAGAGGCGATCGGTTTCATCTCCACCCAAAGCAGCAGTGGGCTCGTCAAGAATGAGCAACTCGGCCTTTAGCGTGAGGGCTTTTGCAATCTCGACCTGCTGTTGTGCGGCAACCCTGAGGTCCCGCACGAGGGTTGTCGGGGGCACGTCGAGGCCGAGCCGTTGCAATTGCTCAGCCGAACGGCGATTGATTTCACTGCGATTGACCCGTCCGACCGATGTGGGAAGCCTGCCGACGAACACGTTCTCGGCAATCGACAGATCGGGAAGAAGTCGCATTTCCTGGTGAATGAGACCAATCCCGGCCGCGAGCGCATCGGCAGGACTGGATGGCGCGTAAGCCACGCCTCGCCAGGTCATCGTTCCTTCCGAAGGTTCCGTCAGGCCTGCCACGATGCCCGAGAGGGTGGACTTGCCGGCCCCGTTCTCGCCCAGAAGCGCGAGGACCTCTCCGCGGTTCACCTCCAGGCTGACCCGTGAAAGGACCGTGTTCGGCCCGTATTTCTTCCCGACACCGTGCAGTGCGAGGATTGGGCCGTTATGCCCCGTTCTGCTCGCGAGGGTCATCCGCTGTCCCTTCCATCTGCCGAGGATGGCGCGGGAGGCGCCATCCTGACTGCGAACCTCTTCGAAGGCTCTTAGCGCATTGTGCGGACCCAGCAGGCCGCGCAGCGAAAAGTGGCCCCGGTTCTCCGCTTAGAACGATGCTCCCCCAAGAAGGGAGCATCGGATTCAATCCCGGAAGTGGAGTCCACTTCCCGCGTCCGATGCTCTAGGGGTGGTTCTTGATGAACGCGTCCACGTTCTCCTTGGTGGTCAGGGTTGCGTCCTGGAGCTGTACGGGCGGAAGCTTCTCGCCTTTTGCGAGCGCAATGGCGGCATCGACGCCCATCCGGCCCATCTTCTGGGTCTGCTGGGTTGCAGTGACGTCGAAGACGCCATTTTTGAGGGCCTCGAGCGCAGCCGTGTCACCGTCGAACCCGGCGATCCAAATCCGGTGCCCGAGGTTGGCGACCTTGACGGCCTGAGCGGCGCCAAGTGCAAGGGCGTCGGCCTGACCGAAGATGATCGAAGCATTCGGATGGGCCTGCAACAGGTCGGAGGCCAGCTTGAAGCCTTCGTCCTGGTGCCACTGGTCGCTCCAGAGCTCGCCGACCACCTTCACATCGGGATATTTGGCAAGGGCCTCGGAGCATCCTTTCGTGCGATCCACTTCCGGGGTCGTGCCCTTCTGGCCATGGATGATGAGCATCTCGCCCTTTCCGCCAGCCTGCTTCAGGATGTAGTCACAGACCTGCCGGGCCGATGCGACGCTATCGGTCGCAATAAACGTATCGCCAGGGGCGCCCTCTGCGTTCCGGTCGATGTTAACGACAGGAATATTGGCGGCCTTCGCCGCCTTGACCGGTACAGCCGCCGCCGTTGCGCCTGCCGGAATATAGATCAGGGCATCGATGTTCTGGGCCAGAAGATCCTGAATCTGGCTGACTTGAGTGGCAGCGTCGCCCTTCGCGTCCACCGTAATGACCTTCAGCCCCTTCTCGGCGCCTTGGGCTTCCACAGCTTGCTTGATCTGGTTGAAGAAGTTGGCCTGCAGGTTCGCCACGGCCAGCCCGATCGTCTTGGCCTCGGCAGCGTTTGCGGAGCCGCACGCACTGGCGATGGCGGCGGCAGAGACGGCGGCAATCAGCAGCTTTTGGATCGTCGACATACTTTCTTCCTCCTTCAGCCCCGCGCGCTTTCCCGTGGCTTGCGGGTGTTTCCCTTGGTCCTTTCGGACCGATCTTCGCCTACCCGGGCGAATTTCTTCGGTCAGCGCGTCCGCTTGCGGAGCGTGTCGGCCGACACGGCAACGGCGATGACGACTCCGATGATGATCTGTTGAACGAAGGGCGAGACGTGCAGAAGATTCAGCCCGTTTCGCAGAAACCCGATGATCAGAACGCCGACGGCGGTGCCGCCGATGCCACCGACGCCGCCGGTCAGGCTTGCGCCGCCAATCACCACGGCAGCGATCGTGTCCAGCTCATAGCCCAGACCTTGACTGGGTTGCGACGAGTCGAGCCGTGCCGACATGATGACTCCGGCAAGACCGGCCATCACCGCGCTGAAGGTGTAGACGGCAACCGTGACACCCTGCACCCGGATGCCGGCAAGCCGCGCAACCTCATGGCTGCCGCCGATCGCATAAAGTGCGCGTCCGGAAGGCCTGAACGTCAGGAAGGCCCAGGCCGCCAATGTCAACACGATCATGACGGCGACGGTGGTGCTCACGAAGCCGAAGTGCCGGATAATAGCGAGGTTCGAGAACCAGTCCGGAAATCCGATGATCTGCTCGCCATTCGTGATGATGCTCGCGATCCCGCGGGCAATCGACATCATCGCGAGGGTCGCGATGAAGGCCGGCATGCGAAGAACCGTGATCATCAGCCCGGAGACGGCGCCGCAGAGCGCGGAGGCGACGAGTGCCAGCAGAATGGCAAGAGGAAAGGGAACACCGAGATGGTTCCCCAGATATCCCATCACCATCGCAGAAAGCGCGAGAACGGATCCGACCGAAAGATCAATGCCGCCGATCAGGATCACCATCGTCATTCCGACGGCCATCACGCCAATGACGGTGATCTGATCCATGACATTGAGGAAGTTCCGCAAGGAGAAGAATGTCTCCGTCGCCAAGGACAGAAAGACGATCAACACCACCAAGCCCACGAACGGCCCGGTGGCGCCGGCCAGTTTCAGCGTCCAAGGCCTGGTCCGCTGTCCACCTGATGCTGTAATCGCCGTCATCTCAGTTTCCTCCTCGACCACTTTGGGCCGCAGCCGGTTGATGATCCGGCATTTGTTGTAATTCCGGCACGAGACGGGCGCGCCTGACGGCGCCCAGCCACGCCGCTCGAGCCGACCTTCTGTCGGCTTCGGATTGGGCCGGCATGAACGTGCGCCCGGGGCGTTCCAGTCCCGCGAGATCCGATAACGAGAAAAGCCCCGCCTGGAGGCCGGCGAGATGGGCGGTTCCGAGCGCGGAGAGTTCCGCCGTCTCCGTGCGAAACACCGGGAGGCCGACCATGTCGGCCTCGAACTGCACCAACTGCTCATTGCGGGTCGGGCCGCCGTCGACCATGAGCCCGCTGACCGGCACGCCGCTGTCGCGAACCGCATCGATCACGTCGGCGATTTGGTGCGCGATCGAGTCCAGCGCAGCGCGCGCTACGACGCCCCGTCCCGACCCGAGCGTCACGCCGGAAAGGCAGCCCACTGCGGCGCTATCCCACCAGGGAGCCCCGAGCCCATTGAAGCCCGGCACCAGATGCACATTGCCGGCGCTTGGCGTAGCCGCGGCGAGCCGGGCAAGCCCGGCCGGATCGATTCCGAGCAGATCGGCGGCCCAGACGAGTGTCGATCCGGCGGAGCGGATGTTGCCTTCGAACGCAAGCGCCGGGACATCGACCCACCAGGCGATGGTTCGGCAGATCCCGGCATGCAGCCGGTCCGGGTTGGCGGCCACAACAGGTCCCAGCAATCCCATGACCGAAGAGCCTGTCCCTTGGGTCGCCTTGACCGGACCGGGTTCGAAAGCACCATGGGCGAACAGGGCGGAGTGCGAATCCGCCAGAACCGAGAGAACCGGCGTTCCATCGAGAAGGGGCAGGAGGTTTGCTACCGTCGGAAAGGGCCCCGTCGAAGGGACGATCCTTGGGAGCGCTCCCTCGGGCACGCCGAAGAGGTCCAGAAGCGCGGGGTCGAACGCGCAGGTCTGCACATCGACGAGTTGAGTGCGCGAGGCATTCCCAGCCTCGATGAGCGGCTCGCCTCCCAGACGCGACAGCAGAAAAGCGTCGATGGTTCCGACAACGAGTTCGCCGCGGCGAGCTCTTGCCCGGTCCGGATCGATCCTGTCGAGAATCCATTTCGCCTTGGCGGCCGAGAACATCGGATCCAGCGGCAGGCCCGTCGTTCTCCGGATCTGCTGGCTTTGTCCAGCGCCCCGGATGGCTTCGCACAGCAAGGCTGTGCGCTGGTCCTGCCAGGAAAGGACCGGGCTCAACGGCTCGCCGGTCCGGCGATCCCACACGACGCAGGACTCGCGCTGCGTGCTCAGTCCCACTCCGACAATGTGCGCGGCCACCTCGGGCGTCACCGTCTCGGCAACGGCCCGCCTGACGCTGTCCCAGATTTCGGACGGATCCTGCTCAACCCAACCGGGATTCGGCGTCGCCTGCCCGATACTGGCCTGACCTCGCGCCCGGATGACGCCCGCCCGATCGACAAGGAGCACCTTTGTGGAGCTGGTGCCCTGGTCGATGGCGAGGATCAGCGGGCTTGCCACGGCTAGCTCCTGAGTTCGACCGCGGCCGAGGCGATGCCCTCGGCATTCAAGCCAAAATGATCAAGCAGGAAGGATGGATCACCAGTCGGAGCAAAGTTCGGCACACCGAGGATACGCATCGGCACGGGCACGTGTTGGACAACAAGACTTGCGACCGCAGCGCCCAACCCACCTTCGGCCGTGCCCTCTTCGACGGTGACGATCGCCCCCGTTTCCGCTGCGGCCAGGATCGTGGCTTCATCGAGGGGTTTGATCGTCGACACGTTGATGACGCGTGCCGAAAGACCCTGTTCGGACAAACGGTCGGCGGCATCGAGCGCGCGCGAGACCATCGATCCCGTCGCAACGATGGCCAGATCAAGGCCGTCACGCAGGACATCGGCCCTGCCATACGAGAAGGGACTGTCGCGCCCTTGACTGACGGAAGGCACCTTGAAACGACCAATCCGAAGGAATGACGGGATGCCGCTTGCTGCAGCCCATCGAACGGCTGCGCCGGTCTGCTCGGGATCTGCAGGCACAACCACAGCGAGATCGTGGATGGCGCGCAGCCATGAGATGTCTTCAATCGAATGATGGGTAGGGCCAAGCTCGCCGTAGCTGACGCCCGGGCTCATGCCGCACAGGACGACGTGATAGCCGTTATAGGCAACGTCGGCCTTGATCTGCTCGAGAGCCCGGCCGGTGAGAAACGGCGCCGCGCTGCAGACGAAGGGCACAAAGCCCCCATTCGCGAGGCCGGCCGCAACACCGACCATGTTCTGCTCGGCGATGCCCACATTGATCACGCGATCCGGGAATGTCGACTGGAACTTGGTGAGATTGCTGGAACCGACACTGTCATTGCAGACCGCCACGATCCGGAGATCCTGCGCGGCAAGTTCAAGCAGTGTCTCGGCGAAGGCCTGGCGGCAATCGAATGTGGGTGGCGCGCCTTCTCGTGTGGGTGTCGATGTTTCCGTAGCCATCAGGCAAGCTCCTCCATCGCAATCTTCACCTGGTCGAGCGAGGGAACCTTGTGGTGCCACTCGACGCGGTCCTCGATGAAAGAAACGCCCTTACCCTTGATGGTATTCGCAATGATGCAGAGCGGCCGGTTCCGACGTGGCTGCGAGAACACGCGGTAGAGTTCGGAATGGTCGTGACCATCGATCGACTCCACCTGCCATCCGAATGCGATCCACTTGTCGGCGAGAGGCTCCAGGCTGTTCGTGTCTTCGGTGCGGGCGCCCTGCTGCAGCCGGTTCCGGTCGACGATCGCAACAAGGTTGTCCAGTCGACGATGGCCCGCAGCCATCGCGGCCTCCCAGTTGGACCCTTCCTGTAGTTCGCCGTCTCCCAACACCACGAAGGTGTTCCAGTTCCGGCCTGACAGCTTTGACGCAACGGCCGAGCCGACACCGATCGGAAGGCCGTGGCCGAGTGGCCCGGTGTTCGCTTCGACGCCGGGAACTTTGCGGCGGTTGGGATGTCCGTTGAGGGCCGAGAGCGGCTTCATAAAAGTCGAGAGGGCCTCCTGCTGGATGAAGCCGCGGAGAGCCAGCACCGAGTAAAGCGCAGCCGAGCAATGCCCCTTGCTCAGAATGAAGCGGTCTCGATCGCCGTCCTGCGGGTTCTGAGGATCAAGTTTGAGGATCCCGAAAAAGAGCGTCGTCAGGACATCGGTGACGGATAGGTCGCCTCCGATGTGGCCGGCCCGAGCCCCGTCGATCGTCCGAACAATCGAGCGACGGACGTGGCGCGCCAGCGATGCGAGATAATCGGAGCGCTCAGCGGAGCTGAGGAGCCTTACGTCGTCCAGAGTCAGCAATTCCGGCATTTCTGGCCGGACAGGGCCGTCGCTCATGCTTCCTCCTGAATAATTATTCATTATATGTTATAATTTCAAAGTACAGCGGACAGTGGGGCCCGGTCAATGCGGATCCACTCCACCTATACGAAGGGGGTAGGCCACCTACACCGCATCAGGAGATGCTGGACTTCTAACGGAACGTGAATAATTATGCATCGACAGTGTTTCTGGAGTAGCTATGGCCCGAGCCGACGAACTGAGAATGATCCTGAGGGTTGCTCAGTTGTACCATCTCGATGGATTGACCCAGTCAGAGATCTCCGAGCGTCAGCATATCTCCCAGGCGACGATTTCACGGCTGCTGAAGAAGGCCGAACAGATCGGTATCGTGCGAAAGACGGTCGTTGCCCCTCGTGGAACGTTTCCTGACCTTGAGGCTCGGCTGCGCGATCACTACGGTATTCAGGAGGCGATCGTCACCGAATGCTTTGCCGATCAGGAGGATGCGATTCTGTCGGCCGTCGGCACGGCAGCTGCCCACTATCTCGAGACGACCCTGGACGACGGCGAGGTCATCGGCATCTCGTCCTGGAGTGCCTCGCTCCTGCGGATGGTGGAGAGCATTCACCCGACCAAACGGCACGCGGAAAACGTCGTGCAAATGCTCGGCGGAATCGGTAACCCCGCAGTCCAGAGCCATGCAACACAGCTCACGACCCGGCTCGCCGAATTGACGGGTGCAAAGCCTCTGCTTCTTCCGGCGCAAGGCGTCGCGAGTTCGTCGGCGGCGAAGCTGGTCGTGCTCGGAGATTCCTACGTCAGGTCGACCATGGATCAGTTTCGCCGGGTGACGGTAGCCCTTGTCGGCATCGGCGCGCTGCAGCCCTCCGTAATGCTGGCCAATTCGGGTAATACATTTACGCACGAAGAGCTGCAGGATCTCGAACGCCGAGGAGCCGTCGGCGACATTTGTGTGAGGTTCTTCGATCGGCACGGACGTCCCATGGACGGACCGCTCGACGAGAGAGTGATCGGAATATCCTTGGAGGAGTTGCGCTCGGTACCGCGTGTCATCGGCGTCGCCGGTGGCGCCAGGAAGGCGACAGCAATCCGGGCTGCACTTCTTGGAGGCTACGTCGACGTTCTGATCACTGACCGGTTCACGGCAGAGAGGCTCGCGGAAGACCAGCCGTTGGGAGAGAGACATGAAGCGCTTCACGCAGAAGACAGTCGTCATCACGGGCGGTAGCCGTGGAATTGGTGCCGCCATCGCAAGACGATTTGCCGATGAGGGAGCTTCCGTCGTTGTCGCAGCCAACGAGCCGGCCGTTGAAAGCGTTGCGTCAAGCATTCGGGACGCGGGTGGATCGGCTCACGCGGTCATAGCCGACGTGACGGACAAACGGAGCATCGCAGCGCTCTACGACGAAGCGGAGCGTACCTTCGGCTCCGTGGATATCTCCATCCAGAACGCGGGCGTGATCACGATTGCTCGTGTCGAGGACATGACCGAGGCCGAGTGGGACAAGATCCTCGACGTGAATACGAAAGGGGTCTTCCTGTGCTGTCAGGAGGCGATCGCACGAATCCGCAAGCATGGCCGCGGGGGACGCCTGATCAACACCGCTTCAGGACAGGCGCGACAGGGATTCGTCTTCACCCCCCACTACGCCGCGTCGAAGTTCGGAGTAGTGGGATTAACCCAGAGCCTGGCCAAGGAACTCGCCAAGGAGGGCATCACCGTGAATGCCTTCTGTCCGGGAATTATCGACACGGATATGTGGGCCTACAACGACCAGGCTTGGGGAAAGCTCCTCGGTGATTACAAGCCAGGCGAACTCATGGCCGAGTGGGTGAAGGGTATTCCAATGGGCCGCGCCGGCACGGGCGAGGACGTCGCCGGCCTCGTGGCCTTTCTTGCAAGCAGCGACGCGGCTTATATCACGGGGCAAACGATCAACGTCGACGGCGGGCTCATGATGTCCTGAAGACTACCCGACAGTCCCGGCGGATGCGCCCGATCCCGACATGTGGCGGAGTTGAGGCTTACGAAAAGATACGACGTACCATCGAAACAGCCGCTTCTGGCAGTTCCGAGACGTAAGCGCTTAGAGCATCGGCCGTAAAAGCGGTTGCCGGTTTTGGGTGAAAGATGCCCACGAGCATAGGGTTACAGCATCGGACACGGCGGGTGCAGCCTCCTGAAGCAGTTCCGGTGTTACCGACGGCTTGCATCCTCGCCTGTCCCATGGCGCAACCAGGGCGCTTATCCCGTCGTTGGATATCGATTGACGAGTTTCCGATCGACCGCTCGCTCAGGATCGCGAGGCATCGCCGTTAGGGATGCGTTTACGCCTGGCTGCGTAACGTTGTTCGTCATTGATGGGAGAACGACATGTTGCGCGGAATGCTGGCAACAGCGGTAATTGCCTCTGGTACGATGTTCGCGATGGGAGCTCATGCCCAGGTCCAGGGACTGATCCCCTGCGCGCAGGAGGGCGGCTTCTGTCGCGTGCCTTATCCGACCCGCGTCATCTACGGGGTGCCCGGGCGAAGTGTCGAACGCTTCGTGCGTGGGGGAGGGGTCCCATGCTCGAACAGCGTCTTTGGCGATCCTGCCTATGGAGTGCCTAAGCGTTGCGCCTTTATTGCCCGCAGGCACGATAGAGGACCCGGGCGATGGGATGGCGGCCGCCATGCCCCGCCTCCTCATTGGGAGCGCGGGCCCAGACACCAAGACGATTATGGACGGCCGTATCGTACCCATTACCGGACCTATTGATGAGAGCACCGAGCGCAAAAACCGGAACCGGTTTTGCGTGAAAAGAAGCTCAACAAACATAGATTTGGCACACTGGACGTGGGTTCGGCCTCACGTCCGATGCTTCAGGCGGAACCACGCGGGCCCGGTTTACGGCCCACATGATACTCCGAGAGGTCCGGCTGCGTCCTGGAAGAGCACGCAGCCGGCTTGCCGGCAAAAAGCCCATAGCCCTGACCGCCCGGCTCCCCAGCCTCCACGCGGAGGTCAAATCCGAATGGCAGCCAGAATGGCGTGCCGACGGATGCCGGGCCGTTCCGGCCTCGCAATCCGATGGTCTCCTCTCCACAGGCCGCTCCAGGCCCGCACGCTCGGCGCCTCCATCGCAGGCAGAAAGAAAACGCAGCCTTCGCGAGACGAGGTGTTGACAAAGCGCCGGCTAATCGACATATCCGCAGCCCCGCCGGATTTCAGATCCAGGCAGGCTTCATCGCAGACCGCATCGGCAAGGTTCCTCGCGAACCGCACCGGCTGGCGGTCGAGCGGAAACGCAAGTTTCCGCTCAACGGCAAGAGCCGAGACTGTCATAATGACAAGTCCTCGCGGCTCCTCTGACGGACAGCAGAAGTTTTCAAGTCACATAAGCGGCTTGAGACTAAGCAAACGCAAAGACAAATTGATCTTTGCGAACGGTGAAGTTTGTCCTGATTACTGAAGGCCTGCGGAATCGAAATTCGGTCCGATAAAAAACTTCATAATTGTAGTTGACCTTCGGAAAGGACTTCGCTAAACACCTGTTCATCGGCGGCGGCCCTGGGGGCGCTGCCCGGGCGGGCGCTCTTCGGGGCGGGTCGCTTCCGGCCTTCGGGTTGGGTTTTGCTCTTTGACAAGTGAAGAAGGAAGAAGAAGCGCAGGCGGCGGTGTCCTTGCGGCGGCCCTTTGGGGCTGCTTTGAACAAGACATCGACCATGGTCTTGCGCTTTTGGTGAGTACACCGCTCTGGCTTTGGCCGGAGTGAGAGGTGCTCTGTCAATTTTGCGTTTTCAAGACGAACAGTCGAGATCGAATTCTGAAGTTCAACTTGAGAGTTTGATCCTGGCTCAGAACGAACGCTGGCGGCAGGCTTAACACATGCAAGTCGAACGCATCCTTCGGGGTGAGTGGCAGACGGGTGAGTAACGCGTGGGAACGTGCCCTTCAGTTCGGAATAACCCAGGGAAACTTGGGCTAATACCGGATACGTGCGAGAGCAGAAAGATTTATCGCTGAAGGATCGGCCCGCGTCTGATTAGCTGGTTGGTGGGGTAATGGCCCACCAAGGCGACGATCAGTAGCTGGTCTGAGAGGATGATCAGCCACATTGGGACTGAGACACGGCCCAAACTCCTACGGGAGGCAGCAGTGGGGAATATTGGACAATGGGGGCAACCCTGATCCAGCCATGCCGCGTGAGTGATGACGGCCTTAGGGTTGTAAAGCTCTTTCGGCGGGGACGATAATGACGGTACCCGCAGAAGAAGCCCCGGCTAACTTCGTGCCAGCAGCCGCGGTAATACGAAGGGGGCTAGCGTTGTTCGGAATCACTGGGCGTAAAGGGCGCGTAGGCGGCTTTGTAAGTCGGGGGTGAAAGCCTGTGGCTCAACCACAGAATTGCCTTCGATACTGCAAGGCTTGAGACCGGAAGAGGTTAGTGGAACTGCGAGTGTAGAGGTGAAATTCGTAGATATTCGCAAGAACACCAGTGGCGAAGGCGGCTGACTGGTCCGGATCTGACGCTGAGGCGCGAAAGCGTGGGGAGCAAACAGGATTAGATACCCTGGTAGTCCACGCCGTAAACGATGAATGCCAGCCGTTGGCGAGCTTGCTCGTCAGTGGCGCAGCTAACGCTTTAAGCATTCCGCCTGGGGAGTACGGTCGCAAGATTAAAACTCAAAGGAATTGACGGGGGCCCGCACAAGCGGTGGAGCATGTGGTTTAATTCGAAGCAACGCGCAGAACCTTACCAGCCTTTGACATGTCCGGTGTGGGGAGTGGAGACATTCTCCTTCAGTTCGGCTGGCCGGAACACAGGTGCTGCATGGCTGTCGTCAGCTCGTGTCGTGAGATGTTGGGTTAAGTCCCGCAACGAGCGCAACCCTCGCCCCTAGTTGCCATCATTAGGTTGGGCACTCTAGGGGGACTGCCGGTGATAAGCCGCGAGGAAGGTGGGGATGACGTCAAGTCCTCATGGCCCTTACGGGCTGGGCTACACACGTGCTACAATGGCGGTGACAATGGGCAGCGAACCCGCGAGGGGGAGCTAATCCCAAAAAGCCGTCTCAGTTCAGATTGCACTCTGCAACTCGAGTGCATGAAGGCGGAATCGCTAGTAATCGTGGATCAGAACGCCACGGTGAATACGTTCCCGGGCCTTGTACACACCGCCCGTCACACCATGGGAGTTGGTCTTACCCGACGGCGCTGCGCCAACCGCAAGGAGGCAGGCGACCACGGTAGGGTCAGCGACTGGGGTGAAGTCGTAACAAGGTAGCCGTAGGGGAACCTGCGGCTGGATCACCTCCTTTCTAAGGATGTTCTCTTGATTGGGTGCTCCTGTTCTCGAACAGGCTGTCGCTCACATCGGAACGCTTGGAACATACAGGGTCAAGTCAGACCCTATTTTGCGGGACGCTGCCGTCTTCGCTTCTTCTTCTCCGGAAAACCCTGCCGTTTAACGGCGGATCGGGCCTGTAGCTCAGGTGGTTAGAGCGCACCCCTGATAAGGGTGAGGTCGGACGTTCGAGTCGTCCCAGGCCCACCATTGTCAACGGGGCCTTAGCTCAGCTGGGAGAGCGGTAGCTTTGCAAGCTTCAGGTCGTCGGTTCGATCCCGACAGGCTCCACCATTGCTTTGGTGCGATGGTGGTGATGGGTGGTTCCGGAATTCTGCGCGCTTGGGGCGCGCGGGATCTTGTCGAATTCGGGCCCTCCCCTCTTGTGGGGGAGCGGCGCGGATGTTTGAAATCGTAAAGAGGCGGCATATTCGGCCAGCGGGCAACCTAGTCCCGCGAACCAGCCCTGGCCCGCAGCCAGGTGCGCCGGATATGCTTTGGCAAGCAAAACATGTCTTTGGAGCAATCCGAAGACAGGTCTTTCTTTTGGGTCGATGGCCGCTGCCGAGCGGACATCGATCATGAGAGTAATCAAGTGTCGTAAGAGCATCTGGTGGATGCCTTGGCGCTGAGAGGCGATGAAGGACGTGGTACGCTGCGATAAGTCTTGGGGAGCTGCGAACGAGCTTTGATCCAAGAATCTCCGAATGGGGAAACCCACCTTCGACCCTTTGTATTGTGACGACATC
>NZ_JBGGGT010000001.1:1372500-1535000 GCF_041276405.1 Microvirga sp. TS319
GACCGCCTCGTTGATGATTTCAGCCGGGAAACGGAAGCCGCGGTACGAGTTGGGAGTCATGCTCATGCCCGAGCCCCTGCCACAGACCTGAACTTTACCTAACCTGACAGTACCCGAGGATGGGGAGGTTCGCTGGTTGAAGGGCCTCTTACCAAGCAGCAGAGTGAAGTCGCCGTTTCCAGCGCTCCTGGCGCGGGAGTTGAGCAGCGGCCTCACGTCTGGTGTGCCGACGATGATCGGTCTGCGGTGATCTATTTACAGGCAGAGCTCCAACCCCTTGCGTTTCAGATGCTGCCTCTGGCTGGGACAAAGGCTCGGGCTCTATCACCGGATCGACTATCTTTGAGGCCTTCTTCCGGGGCTTCCGTGGCTTTGTCTTCGTGCTCTCGGGCTCTTGAACTTGATCCTCAGGAATAGGTGACGCGCCTTCTTCACCAGAAGGAGCGCCTGCCTGAGCCAGAACTTCCGGCATCACGGGAGTGTCTGTGGGTGCATCAATCGCGCCTTTAGAGGAAATCGTAGTCAGGTCGAACTCTATCTGCCTCTGCTGGAGCTTTGATCTTGAAGTGCCCTTGCGACGAATAGGCTCGACGACCTCCGAGTTGCTCCACACTGGCTCAAGGATGCTGGCCAGGATGCGTGGGGCAGCCGCTGGCTGAGCGATCGCTTGCGGCTCTTCTTTCTGGACGATCGTTGGGGCTTGAGCCGGCGTCAGCGCGAACAGACGCGTTGGTGCGAGTTGATGACGCTGTCCATGAGTGCGGGACTTCTTGATCTCAACAGAAAAAGGTTTTGGTTTTCGCTTCATCACAGATGCTGATTGTGAGCTTGAAAAATGATGACCTAAGGGCTTGCTTGTGCGAGTTCAAGGTCAAGGACTTATGTTGCTGTTCCTCCAAACTCTTGGAGAGTTCAGTTCAGAACCAATTCTGCATTTGCGTCCGTCTAAGCAGCACGCCGGGTGAACAGCCTGTGCAACAGGCCAGGCTTGTCCCTTCGCGTGCTGATCTCGGCCACCCCACTCTTCAGCCGGCGCGCGGCATCAAGATAGGCCCGAGCCGGTGCGCCGCCGGGGTGGCCCAAGGTCACCGGCGCTCCAACATTCGAGGAGCGCAGCACGTCCCCGCTCTCCGGGATGATTCCGAGCAGCGGAAGGGACAGGATCTCGAGCACGGTCTCCACCGTCGTGATCTCCCCGCGCCGGGCCCGAACGAGATCGTAACGGGTGAGGAGTAACTGCTTCTCGATGCGTTGTCCGTTCTCGGCTCGTGCGGTCTTCGCATCGAGCATGCCGATGATGCGGTCTGCATCGCGGATCGACGATACCTCCCGGTTCACGACGACCACGGCCACATCGGCATGCCGCATGGCCAGGGTCGCGCCTTTCTCGATGCCGGCCGGGCTGTCGCAGATGATCCATTCGAACAGCGCCCGCAGTTCGGCCATGATGCGGGCCACGCCGTCGTCGGTCAGGCTGTCCTTGTCGCGGCTCTGCGAGGCCGGCAGGAGCGCGAGCGTGTCGAGGCGCCTGTCGCGGGTGAGAGCCTGCGCGAGCTTGGCCTCGCCCTTGATGACGTTGATCAGGTCGAAGACCACCCGGCGCTCGGCCCCCATGACGAGATCCAGGTTGCGCAGCCCAACATCGAAGTCGACCAGAACAACCTTTTGGCCGCCCTGAGCCAGGGCCGCACCCAAGGCTGCCGTCGAGGTGGTCTTGCCGACGCCGCCCTTGCCGGAGGTCACCACCAGGACCCTGCCCTGCCTGGGTTTCGTCTTCGCCTTGGAGTGCTTTGGCCTTGGCTTCTTCATCGCTGGCATCTTTCAGGAGAGACCGTGAGGAGGCACGGCACCCACGCAAGCACAGACGGTTCAAGCAGCGGCAAAACGGAACGGAGCCGGAACGAACGCGAGCGGCAACAGCCATGCCCCCGATCAGCGAACCTATTCGGCGCCCAGAATGGTTACCAGACCGTTAAGATGGCTAATCCACTCCATCGAGGTGCGATGAAAACCCTTCTGATCGCGTATCATTCGATGACCGGAGGCACCCGTCAGATGGTAGAGGCTGCGGCCCGTGGCGCAGCTTCGGAGCCGACCGTTCGCGTGCGCCTGCTTCCGGCGCCGGATGCTCAGGCCGCCGACCTCCTCGAGGCGGACGGCTACATCTTTGGCACTCCCGAGAACTTGGCCGCCATGGCCGGACTGATGAAGGACTTCTTCGACCGGACCTACTATCCGGCGCTTGATCGTATCAGCGGGCGCCCCTACGCGACGCTGATCTGCGCCGGCGGCGACGGCCACAACGCCGCGCGTCAAGTGGAGCGCATCGCGACCGGGTGGCGGCTCAAAGCCATTGCGGATCCGCTGATCGTCTGTACCCACGCCCAGACACCGGAAGCGATCCTGGCCCCAAAGGTCATCGGTCCAGACGATTTGATGCGCTGCGAAGAGCTCGGGGCAGCTCTGGCGGCAGGAATGAGCATCGGGGTGTTCTAGGAAGCCTGGCGCAGGGGCCTATCGGAGCAGACATTCTCTGTTGCGAGGAGCCGGACCGGGCTGAACCGGGAGGAGGCAGCTGCTAGCCTTCAATGGGTGGCGTTGGAACCGCCTTCGAGTGCACCTCCCTTTTCCAGAACGATCTGCCCAAGGGCTGCGAGCGCATGCGCCATCACGTTGGACCGGTCGCTGTCGGGCGCGAGCAGGATTAGGTCGGCGAGACTCTCGACCATCATGGAGGCCATCTCGACCAGGTTGGTGTCGCCGCGTGCAAAGCGCTCCTGCACAAGCTGGTTGATCTCACAGTGCAAACAGTCGGACATTTCATTTCCCTCTTTGGCAGCGGATCAGATCTGGCCTGCGCGCGACGCCGCTTTAGCAAGGCTTTTAGGAGCTGTCTCGCCAAGATGCGGGTGCGAGCGAGCCGCTGTGACAAGGAGGAGACTACACCTTCGCGCTGTCAAAAGTACCACGAGCTATCGGCCATGCTGGGCCTGCAGAGCCCGGGCCAGCTCGCGAATGATGGCATCATCAATTCCAGGATCATCGATTTCCTCATCCGCCTTGGTGTCCGATCCAGGTACCGGCGTCTCTGACGGCGGAGAGGAGCCGGCCGCCCGGTTGTAACCGATCTGCAGCCGGCGCTGGATGTAGCTCGTCGACGCCTTCTTGTGCCGGAGCACAATTCCGACAGCCTGCTCGTAGATGTCCGACGCTCCCAAGCCCACATCGTCATCCTCTGCAGGAAGCTCCGGCGCTTCGAGGTCCTCGGCCTCCTCGTCATCCGCCGTCACGGCATCGAGGTAGACCGGCTCGCCCTGGCGCTTGAGGTGGTTGACCACCTTTTCCACTTCCTCGTCGGAGCAGAAGGGGCCGTGGACACGGGTGATGCGTCCGCCGCCGGCCATGTAGAGCATGTCGCCCTGGCCCAGGAGCTGTTCGGCGCCCATTTCCCCCAAGATCGTGCGGCTGTCGATCTTGGACGTGACCTGGAACGAGATGCGGGTCGGGAAGTTCGCCTTGATCGTGCCGGTGATCACGTCGACCGAGGGGCGCTGGGTCGCCAGGATCACGTGGATGCCGGCGGCGCGCGCCATCTGGGCCAGGCGCTGGATCGCGCCTTCGATCTCCTTGCCGGCCACCATCATCAGGTCGGCCATCTCGTCCACGATCACCACGATGTAGGGCAAGGGATCGAGATCCATCACCTCGTCCTCGTAGATCGCCTCGCCCGTCTCGCGGTCGAAGCCGGTCTGCACCGTGCGGGTGATGGTTTCTCCGCGCGCCTTGGCTTCGCTCACGCGGGCGTTGAAGCCGTCGATGTTGCGCACCCCGAGCTTCGACATCTTGCGATAGCGGTCCTCCATCTCGCGCACCGCCCAGCGCAAGGCGATGATCGCCTTCTTCGGGCGGTCACCACGGGGGTGAGCTACCGACGGCCTCCATGAGAGGACCCGTGTCAGGATCATCGTCGGTCGTAGCATTCGGCATGATCGGCGTGAAGGTGTTACCCAACCTGAACGGTTGAATGGAAACGGTACTTGCCTGCCAGGCAAAGCTCGCTGTCACCGGCGCAACCCAAGAGGCGTTCTGCAAACGCTGAGGCCCTCCTTCAGAGGTCATTGCGTCCTCGCGTAGGGATGCTGTCACGTCTGTCTCGACCGGGTGAAGAGCTTCTACTGGAGGCACCGGCTCGACAGCTTCCGCACCCGTTGTGGTCCTTGTTTCAAGAGCCATGCTTGGTTCGGTGCTTTCCTCTGGCTCACCTCCGAACTCCGCTTCGATCTGGGCAAGTTGGCGATGCACAACAGGAGCCGATTGGGGCTGTGGCGTCGACAGAAGCTGCCCAACCGAGGGTGATGCGGGGCGTTTTGAGGAAACCAAAGGGCGGCGCTCGGAAATAGATCTGGGGCGGGTCAAATGAGTTTCTTTCAATTCTGTTTCTTGTTGTGATGCCCGGCCCGGATGGTCTGGGATGCGGGTCAAAACGAGATTCCGGTCGACCACAAACGCCTTCCACCAGCCCGGTTCCGGCAGGCCTGCGGCCGCTCACGGCATCGTCTAGGAGAGATTGGTCGCGCCATAATCCTGACGATCCGGCGCAAGACGGCGGCGCGGCGGACAAAACGGGGGTTTCGAGATCGGTCGCATGATCTCTGGGCACCTGGATGCCGCGTGTTCGGCGCTGTTAAGGATCCCCAATGATTTAGGCACAACAGGTAAAAGGAGGGTTAGAGGCGAGACGTGGAGCTCAGGCTGAGGACGTGTCCCGAACGCCTTCAGATGTTCCAGCCTCTTCGAAGGAAGAGATCTGTCTTCAGCCGAGTGCAGCAGCATCAACGAAGCTTACTTGGGTCCTGTTGTCGAAATACGACACAGTCAGTGTTTCTGCTGTACTGACCTAGTGTTGACACTCCGTTCATGTCTAGTGCGCATCCTCAGCCGAGCACAAGGCTGCAGCAACACAGGACTTATGTCAGTCAGGGGTGCACCATGAGCGATACGCACGCAAGTCAACGAGGATCGGTAACCAAGCTCCAACCCGTCGCGGCTCCGCCCATTGATGAGAATACGGCTTCCGTGATCGACCTGTTGCAGGAACATCTGCGGCTCGCCCGCGAGGGAAAGCTGCGCTCGCTTGCCGTGGTGTCCGTGTCCGCCGATGGCTCGGCGATTGGAACCCAGTGGTCGTGCGATCCTTGTGATATGGCATCCTTGCAAAGGCCAACGTGGCGCACTGGTGTCCGAGGCGAACCCTTCGTGACGGCCATTCAAGATTGAGGCCGGAAACTACACCGTCGCGTCCCACGAGGACGCTTGCGCCCTGGCACTGCGAGCCTACGCAGAACCAGCGTGTCGCAGGTCCTGATGCAGCAGGCTATAGTACAGCAAGTTGGTCGCGCCCTGCGACGTTAGGACCTCGGAGAGCGAGCATTCTTCGTCGGAGGCTTTCAGTATCGCATGAGCGACAGGCCCACCAACCTCCCAGCGACCCACAAAACATCGACGATATTCCCCATGAAGCCGGAAGACAGGTACGTTGTCATCGACGTCGAGACAGCGCAATCGTATGATCATATCATCGAAATCGCCGCTGTTGAGGTCATCGGCAGGACGATCTCGCCTCGCACGTTTGTCCGACGGGTCAAACCCCGGTCAGCCATGAGCCCTTTCTGCTACGCAGTGCATCGCATTTCGTTGGCCGACCTGGAGGAGGAGCCGTACTTCGAGCATGTTGTTCACGACCTGATTGACTTCGTGGGCAACGACACCATCATCGCTCACAATTACGCTTACGAGTACAATACGCTCAAACGAGAGTTCGAGCGTGCAGACCAGCCGACCTATGCAAGAGACCGCTTCGTGTGCACCATGGCTCTGGCGAAGCGATCCGGTCTTCCTGGCAAACTCCGTCAGGCCTGTGCACAAGTTGGCATCGGCATTGCTCACTTGCGGGCCGAGCACGATGCCTTGAACGATGCACTGCTGGCTGCTCATCTGTTTCTGGAGCTTAGCCCGATCGAACAATGAAACCGGTCCCGCCGTCGCGCGAGCCTTGATTTCGCGCTGATCGGCGATCGATGGACTGCCTTACAAGGGACGTCACGCCGGTGCATGACGGCCATGAGGCTTCCAATCATTGCCATATGTTGCGAACGAGAGCCGCCGATGGCGCGCTCACAGGTCCGTATAGCCCTTGTGCTGCTGGGCTGTCGCCCAGGTCTCCAGCGCCTGAGCGGCTTGGGTCTCATCGGAGAAGATCTCGACCCGCTCCCAGCCTCTGGATCCGACCGGCCCCAGTTGCGGACCAGCCGGATCGTGCCGAACAGATCACGCTCGATCATCAGGCTGAAGAACCGCGCCCTGCCCTGCTCCGAGGCACGCCGGTAGAGCACCCGGTGGTGCCGGATGGGCGAGCGGGCATCGGGCATTTCCCAGCGGTCCTTACGCGGGTTTGCCTTTCGGGTGTGTCCGCTCCATGTCGCGCATCATGGCGTCCTCGATCTCGTCGAGGTTGACTCCGACGGATTCACCGCGGGTCTGCGCCTCGGGCCGAGTGACGGTCCTCTGCGCTGGGGCGGAGAAGCGGCTGTCCAGCGTATCGACCAGGCTGTTGAGCGCGGCATCGGACAGCGAGATCTCCGGAGCCACATCGAGCCCTCCCAGGGCCATGGACCGATGAGTATAGCGAAGATCTCCCGTCACCTCAGGGCCAAACCACTCGGGAGGACCACCCCCCACGCCTCCTCTGCGGTGTCAAACGCCAGGGTGACGAGGTGCAGGACACAGGGGCGGAGGATTTTGTCGACCAGGGCCGGATTGTCGCCGAGCGGCAGGACGGTCCGGCTGTAGTCGACTGCGCCGGCGCAGGCCCCGAGCAGTGCCTCGGCCTGGGCCCGCGGGATGTCGGCCTCGTCCTCGACCTCGCCGTGAGAGCCGGCCGCGGTGAGGATCAGCACGCCTCTGTCCTCCTCGAGGCGGACCCAGGCGGACCGCTCCCGCTGTTGGGGAAAGAAGCCTTCGATGTAGCGCAGCCCACCCCGCTCGCGCCGGATCAGGCGGGCGAAGGACGGGGGAAGGACAGGGGAAGGAGAAAGTGGCGAACAGTCATGAAACCAAAGAACTGAAAGGGATTGCGGACGCCTGCTCTTGGTACAGGGTGGGCGACGAGCGAGGCAACCCTGAAACCTGCAATATGGTCTCTGCTCAGCGCTAAGCCCGAGACTTCCCACGCCGGCCTTCGTGCCTTATCAAGCGACGCTAGAACGCTTCGTGCGCAAGGCTGTTAGGACCGGTGTCGGCGCGCCGAGCGCATGATCGAGGATCGCGCCTGCTATGATTGCGGCCTTGGCGAGTTGATCGCCCGTGACGAGATCGCGCTTGTCCTTCGGCGTCAGGAGAAAACGCAGGGCTGATTGCGGCCGGTTGAAGCCAGCCAACAGGCGAAAGGCCGGAATGCCATCGGCGGCGAAATTGGCGTGGTCGGAGTTTTCCTTGAAGGGCTCGAACATGTCGAGGGACAGATCAGTGTCGCGCAAGGCTTCCCTCAAGAAGGCTGGAAGCGCCACGAAATCGGATGTCAACGCGGTGAAATGATCGTCCCCGGCGACAGCATCGAGGTTAATGTTAAGAACGATCCTTTGGCGCTCCGCCTCGCTCAAACCGTCGAGCCAGCGGCGCGAGCCACCGAGGTTCCACTCCTCCGCTGAGAAGAGGCAGATTTTGACCGTGCGTCGCAGCGGCGCCGGCTGCGACGCCACCGCCCGCGCGAGGGCGATCGCCACGGCAAGGCCGCTGGCATTGTCGATAGCGCTTTCCCCCAGCGGATGTCCGTCCACATGAGCGCTGACAACGATGGTCTCACCGCTCTCGCCGGGGAAGGTGGCGACGATCGTTGCGAGAAGCGCAGTCACATCGCGCCCGACGCAGACGATCCTCGCGCTGACGGCGCTTCCTCCGGAGTCCGTGAGGCGCACCGCCGCCTCTGCGCTGAGCCCCAGCGCCGGAATGCCACCCTTGCCGGTGCGGCCGTTCGACCCGGAAATCGGTCCGACGCCGGCTTCGGGAAACGCGATGAGGAAAGCCGCGGCACCGCTCTCTTCGGCGAGGCGCACTTTCACGTCCCGATGCATGTGATCGTGCATGAACGGGTATTCGTGCCGCACTAGCGCGATACGGCCGGCGAGTCTGTGTCGCTCGCGCGCGAAATCCTCAGGTCGGCCGAGACCGAGATCCACGACCTCGGCGGTCAGCCCCTCGAGCGCGGTCGAAGCCGTGCCGAGGAGCGGCGTCGCGGGGAGGACCTCGCCGCTATCCGCGTGAGTGAGGCTGACCCTCACCGCCTCCCACACGGGAAAGGCGTCCTCACTCACAGTCACGTGGCTGCCGGAGATTGCCCTAAGCCGGTCTGCAGACCAGCGGGCGGCCTCGCGCTCACCAGCGGTGCCTGCGAGGCGCCCGCCAAAACTGCAGAGGGTGTGAAAATCGGCGAGAAGTGCGTGATCAGCGCCCAGAGTGCGCAGGATGGCTGGGAGATCGTTCGCCGAGCGATAAACTGTCATGGGACTTGCTTAAATCTGTGGTGCGAACTTGGACAGGCGCCGGGCGGTGCCTGTCCGATGGACGATCGAGGCGGGATCAATTCTTGGGCGAGACGTCGGTATTGAACCACTTCTCGCTTAGTTTCCGCACCGTTCCGTCGGCGATGGCTGCTTGAATGGCACTGTCGAACAAATCACGCAGATCCATGTCAGCGTGCCTGACACCGACGGCGACACCGTCGCCAAGAAGGCCGCCGACGAAGGATGGGCCGGCCTGCACGAGATCAGCCATTTCGGGCTTGGCGAGGCTGGCATTCATGGCGATGACCGTCTCGAAAACCAGATCAATGCGGCCGGCCGCGAGATCAAGATCGTGCTGATCGGTGGTCTTGTACTCGCGGATGTCGACGAGGCCCCTGAAGTACTTTTCCGCGAAGGCCGAATTGGTGCTCGAGGTCTGAACCCCGACGGTCTTGCCCTTCAGCAGCGCCTTCATCTCCTCGATGGCAGCCGTCGCTTTCTCTTCGTTGGCGGAGATATCGAGCAAGGTATTCGCATGGGGCAGCTTGGCGAGGGGCGACGTCTTCACAACGGCAAAGCCGTTTGGCGGCTTGGCGTAGGGCCGCGAGAATCCAATCGCCTTGAGCCGTTCGGAGGTTTTGCTCATGCCAGCCATGATGGCGTCGTACTTCTTGGCCTGGAGAGCCGGGATGATTCCGTCCCAATCCTGCGCCACGATCTCGCACTCGACCTTCATGCGGGCACACAGATCGTTAGCCAGATCAATCTCGAAGCCGTCGAGCTTGCCTCCGGGCCGGGTGAAGTTCCATGGCTCGTAGGCGCCCTCCGTCGCGATTTTCACTTTCGTCCACTTCGTCTGCGCCTCGACAGCCGGAGCGATCATAAGGGCCGCGCATGCAGCTAGCCACAGGGTGGTCTTCTTGGACATCGTCGTCTCCGTGTCAGGTAATCAGGTTTCGTTCTTGTCGTCAGCGTCAGCGTCAGCCGTCGCCGGCCTCTTCGTAAGTGCGTAAGGACTCCTCGAGCGTGGCAAGGAAGGCCGCCGCCACCTGCGATGCTGGCCGCTGCGGTTGAAAAATCAGGAATTCGTAGAAGAGCGCGGGTGCGAAGGGCCTGACGGCCAGGCCGCGGCTCTCGAAGAGCGATGCAGTGATGGGGTCAAAGATGGCAGCGCCGAGGCCCCGCAGGACGAGTTCACCTTCAGTGGCGCTCATGTCCACTTCGGCCGCAACCGTCCATTCACTTTCGGCCTCATCGAAGAGCCGCCGCAGGGAATGGTGGAACGGGCGATCCTGCGCTGGGACGATCAGCGGATGCCCCGAAAGATCCCGAGGCGTGATGACAGATTTTTGGGCGAGGGGATGGCCAGGCGGCAGCGCGCAGACGGATGACAGCCGATGCCGGCTCATGTTGAGGAAGCGCCTGTCGAGCGGCGGCTCGGCCAGACCGATGTCGAAGGCCTGCGCCAGCGCCATCTCGTTCAGGCGCGGCGAGTTGGCAGTCTGCAAGCGGACATGGACATCGGGGTGAGCCAGCCGGAACGCGGCGATGACCGGCGGCAGAATCGCGGTCGCGCCCAAGGGATGACTGATGAGATGGAGTGCTCCGGCCCGGTTATGCTGAATCTCCTCAGCGAGATCAGCGAGCCGCGCCAAACCCGAGAGTGCACTCCGGGTCGCCTCGTAGAACCGGATTCCCTCCGGCGTCGGGCGTGAGCGTCCCTTGGCATGCTCGAACAGCGGAAAACCCACGCGCCGCTCCAGGCGCTGGATCGCGTTGGTCACAGCAGGTTGCGAAATGCCGAGACGCTCAGCCGCACGCGTGACTGCTCCAAGCTCGATTACGAGCCGAAAAGCCTCCAGATGACCGCTCTCAAAGTTATAACTCATTGAATGATAACCCATCATCCAGTAAATAAAGGGCTATTTTTTCAGTTAAGGCAACCGAAAAGAAAGTTATAACTCAAGCTCGTTGGATTGATCCCTGTTTTTTGAACGGCTCCAAACTCGGGGATCAGATGAGGGTTTCCACCATTAGGGGGCAGCACAAGATCTGTTCCTGATTATACGCTAAGCTAGAACGAACAAAGAACCTTCATTTTCGTCCGGTCAGATCATGCGGCGCGGGCCATGGCCTTCGGCAGTCGCAAGGGGACCTATGGCGGAAACTGGGTGATGACGGTGTGAGAAGGGCGGCGTATCGAGGCGGGTGTCGAGCCTGCCAGAACCTCTTCGAGAGAGCGAGACGCCATGAACGAGACTACCAATGTTTTCCGCTTTCGTCAGCCCGATACGATTGACGATCCTCTGACGGATATTCTTCGAGCTGGTGCTCGCAAGTTACTGGCCCAAGCCATTGAGATCGAGGCTGAGGCCTATCTTGCCAGCATGCGCGACTTGAGGCTGCCGGATCTTTCCCGGCACCCATCATCAGCGCTGCTGGCTGCACAAGACCGCCAATGTGCTCAACAAAGTGCCGAAGTCGGTGCAGCCCGGCATGAAGGCGGCCCTGCGCGAGATCTACCTCGCCCCGACCCGCGCCCAAGCCGAAGTCGCTGTTGATCTGTTTGAGGGCGCGTATGGGGCGCGCTATCCCAAGGCGGCGGAGTGCGTGCGCAAGGACCAGCGGGCGCTGATGGCCTTCTATGATTGGCCCGCTGAGCATTGGATCCATCTGCGGACGACAAATCCCATTGAAAGTGGGTTCGCGACGGTGCGGCATCGGACCGTGCGCACCAAGGGCTCGTTGTCGCCAACCACCGCCCGGCTGATGGTGTTCAAGCTGGTGATGGCAGCCGCGAAAAACTGGCGTCGGCTGATGGGCGAAAACCAGTTGCCGAAGGTCATCGCGGGTGTCAGGTTTAAGGACGGCAGTGAGGTCATTCCGATGCCGACAAACAGCGCCGCCTGACCGGCCCTGTCACCTAAAATCCGTCATAGCTCTCCTCCTTCGGCTCAATAGCCATACTTCAGGGAGGATCACTTTTCAGGAGGCAGACCACTGCGCTTGAGGCGGCGGGCATAGTCCGGTCCAAACTTCAGAGCCCAGCGGCGGACGGTCTCATAGGAGACCGCAGTACCGCGTGCGAGCAGCATCTCTTCGATCAACCGCAGGCTCAGAGGAAACCTGAAGTACAACCAGACCGCATCGGCGATGATCTCAGGTGGAAAACGATGGCGCTTGTAGCTGACGGGCTTGGTCATGGCAGTCGATCTACACGGCCCGCCGTCAGGACCGAGTTAACCTGACAACACCGCCTCGCCATGGGCAGAGCGGCCTAGCGGACCATTGGGATCAAGGCGGCATCAGGAAAGCAGGTCTCCTCACGTTGATTTCGCGCTTGCCAGTGGCCGAAGGCAGTGCGGGTTGCAAAACCCACCAGACCATCGACTTTTCCGACATCATGACCCTGGGCCTTCAGGCGCCTCTGCATCGTCCAAATATCGCCTCGCTTCATAGGACCTATTGGCCTCCACGCTGTCAGAAAGCTGGCGCCGCCACGCAGCCGGTCGGCCAGATGGCCGATGAACAGCGCATAGAGATCGGACTCGTTGTACTGCTTGAGCACATAGAAATTCTCCGACACCAGAAAAGCCGGTCCCAGGCGTCCGGCTGGCATCAGCAAGAACGCGGCTGCATCGCTGTTCTCGTCTGACAGGGACGTGTGATCGGCACGCGTGAGCCCAAGCTGGGACCACTCCTTCAGCGGCTTGCCCTGCAAGGGCCCTTCCAGGGTGCAGGAGACGCTTGCCGGAACATGGACCTCGATCCCCCAGCCCCACGCTCGCTTCCAGCCATGTTCGCGTAGATAGTTCGCAATGGAACCGAGGCTGTCGGGCACCGAGCGCCAGATGTCACGTCGACCGTCCCCATCCGCATCAACAGCGTAGCGCAAGAACCTCGATGGCAGAAGCTGCGGCTGCCCCATGGCCCCTGCCCACGAGGACAGCAAGGTCTCCTCTGGCCAGTGATTCTGCTCGAGGATCAGCAGCGCCGCCAGGAGCTCTGGGTAGTAGAGAGCGCGCTGTCGGCCCATGAAGGCCTGCGTGGCCAGAGCCCTCATGGCATGGTGCTTGGGCCTGACGCGGCCGAAATGCGTCTCGCGGCCCCAGATCGCGACAAGGATTTCGCGCGGTACGCCATAGCGCTGCTCCAGTTCGTCGAGAATGGCGGCCCACTTGTCCAGAAGGGTTCGCCCGGCTCTCGCGAGCAAGGTGAGTTGGTCTTCCGAGAAGTAGCGGCCGGGGCTCTGGAACTCGGCTTGCCGCTGATCATCAGGCAGGGGCTCTTGGCCGGGAGGCAGCAGTTCTGGCAAACTCCAGTCGAGCGTGAGGGTCGCAACGGCACGGTCGAACGTCTCGCGCGACACGCCCTGCTTTTGCGCAACGGGCCAGACAGTAACCGCCAGCCACTCGCGGAACTGAGCCTGAGCCTGTTGCCGTGTGTCTGATTGCTGCGCCTGCGCAGGCGAGCGCTCTGCGGCAGCAAGGGCGCAGAGAAGGATCATGACCAAGGCTGCAAGCATGCGGCACAGGTAACGGGCGAGCATCACGAGCGTCCTTGTGCATCGTGCGAAAAGTGGATCCGGTTTTCACTGACGTGGCCCTTCGGGTGCGCACCCAACGATGCGATCTTCCAGAGAGTGAAGCGTGGCATGATCTCGAGGAAACTACATCGGGTCGACGTCTGGAGGGCCTTATGTCCTTTTCTCCTTGAGGGGCATCTCTCGAACTGATGGAGTTCCTAGCCTGTTCACGGCCTGCGAAAGAGAGGAGAGCCAATCAACAATCTTGCCCCGCTCAAGACCTCTCTTGGAGCGGGCGCTCGCGAGGCGCTGCTCTTCAAGCCTCTGTTGGCGCTCGGCCGATTCATTTACAGCAGCGGCAACACGCCCGAAGTAGGCAGCGGGAGCGCCCGCACCGGCAAGAGCAGGGCCGGTTTCACCGCGGCGGCGCCCCATCCAGACGCCAAGCACTCGCTGCTCGCTCCAGCCGATAAACCAAGCATCGGTGTTCCCGGTTGAGGTGCCGGTCTTGCCATAGGCGGGCCAGTGCCTCAACCGCGCCGCGCGTCCGGTCCCATTCTGGACGACTTCACGTAGAACCGACCGTGTTAGCTCGACACACTTCTCCGGGATAATCCTCTCTCGCATAGGAGTGAGAAAGTCGGCCCGGACTTGGCCCCGGCCATCAACCACCGCCAGCACGCCAGATGGGTCGACACGGAAGCCGCCATTGGCCACCGCCGTATAGGCTGCCGTCATGGCCATGACATTGCTCGAGGAGGAGCCGAGGATAAATCCTGCATCAGCCGCAGGACCGGGATCGATACCGATGCGCCGGCTGACGTCGGCTACAGTGTCAATTCCGATCTCTTGTGTCAGTCGCACGGCCGCCGCATTGCGCGATGAAGCAATGGCTTCCTTCAGCGTCGTCTGCCCTCGATAGCCGAGTGCGCCGTTCGACGGCCAGGTCGCTGTAAGCGGCTGGTCTAAGACCCGGCTCTCCGGTGTCTTGCCGGCCACACAGGCGGCTACTAGAAGCGCCAGCTTGGCTGTCGAGCCGACCTGAACATTGGCTTTCAGCGCGTTGTTGAACTGGCGCTGAGACCAGTCAATCGAGCCGATCATCGCCTGCACCCGTCCATTCGGTGCCATCATCACCGCGCCCGCATCATATGCAGGCGGAACGGCGCCTTCCTTGACCATCGTACTGAGATGCTGCTCGGCCAAGTGCTGGATCCGCGGGTTCAAGGTGACGAAGAACCGGATCGTCTCGCCCGGCTGAACGTACCTCTCGCCCCAGGTCTCGACCACCCATTCCGTAAACGCCTGCGGCTGGATCTTGAACTCCGGCAACATGCCGGGGCGGATCCCGGCCGCTTCGGCCTGACGGCGCTCCTTGTCTGTGATCAGGCCCTGCTCGGCCATGAGCTTCAACACGAGAAGCGCTCGTTCATGTGCCCGCTCCCGGGTCGTTTCGCGGAGCGGGTTGAGCCGCGCCGGCGCTTTGACCATTCCGGCCAGCAGAGCGGCCTCGTAGAGGGTCAGATCCTTGGGCTCCTTGCGGAAGTAGTGACGGCTCGCCCGGTACAGCCCGACGATATCGCGTCCGCCGAACTCGACCTGGTTGAGATAGGCGGCCAGAAGCTGCTCCTTCCCGACCGCTTCATCAAAGGGGCCTGCATACCAAACCTCGGCACCTTTGCGCTCGATACGCGTCAGGACGTCACTGGCGCGCAGATCGTGAAACACCAGGTTCTTGAGGAGCTGCATCGGGATCGTGCTGCCGCCACGAGTCAGGCCGCCTTTGAGCACGGACAGAAGCGAGACGACATCAACCCCGCCGTGGTCGAAGTAGCGCCTATCTTCGACGGCCACAATCGCCTGCTTCATCACCTTCGGGATCTCTGAGGGGGTGAGAACGACCGGGCAGCGGCAGTAGGCGTCCCATCCGGTATTGGTGCGGGTGACCATCACTTGTGGTGAGGCCACCAAGAGGCGGAGGGACCGCGGCTGGAGATCCCAGAAGTGCACCGGCTCTACGGCTTGTGCGGCGGGTTCAGGGGAGAGGCTGGCAAGCAGGAGTGCAGTGGCGAATGCCAGAGCGCGGGTCATTGGAGGCCCTATGACGCGCCGACCGATTCGGCGCCCAAGTCTTCAACAAACACGAAGACTATGGCTGAAACCGGTATGACGTTAAGGTCAAGCTGCCTCACGCATACCGAAGCCGGGCGGACCGCCGGCTCTCTTCTTCGAATGCGGACAAGGTCTCAGGTTCTCGAGAACCTTCGCTAGACATGGGCAACTCGGCCTCTGTTGGAAGGGGTTGCACGATTGCCTGACAACCGGAAAGGACTGTGCCCCTCCCCCTCGCCAGCAGGATCTGAGAAGTTCAGAGCCAGCACTCCACCTGAGCGGAAACCCAATTCCTTGGCAGCTATACGGTTGCTGGGCTGCTGAAGGCTTTTCTCAATGTGCCGGTAAGTCATTGAGAACGATGGTGAGCGCGCTGGGACTCGAACCCAGGATCCTCTGATTAAAGTTAGATCCTCTTTTCGGCTTTCAGGCCAGCGGCCGCCGCTTCCAGGTCTGGTCTGAGGGAGTGGGTCAGCAGCCCAACGGACCGGCGGGGCTTTCCGCTGCGGATAGGGACCGGAACAAGATCTCTCAACGATGGGGGGACAGCTCCCGCTCCCGACAATGCCATGGTAAGCACTGTATTGGACGGACGATAGGGAGCGGAGATCCTTCAATCAAGATGCAATTCCCACAGGCGTCGCGTTTTGGGCCGCACTCAAGCAGGAGTTCGCAGCTTAGGACGACCGCCCGCGGACGCGATGCTGCTCCACATTGCCCGCATCCGCATCCATCCAACTGCGCCCCTTTTTTTGCTGCCGCCGGAGCTTCGGGCCCCTGTCCCGCCGTGATCTCCCGTCGGGTCTCCCGTGGTGGGACACAGAGCTGGCAACGAGCTTCTCCTCGATTTTAGCATTGAGGTTTGCTCGGAGGTCTACGACTGCCTCCATGTCCTCGAACACGCCCGGATACCGCTGAGCCAGCCAGAGCCAACTGGTGACGATCTTCACCCGGGCTTCCAGTTTCAGGAGATCGGTGTTGATGCCGAAGTCCGGCGCCTGAACGCGCCCGTCACGCACGTGCTGCCGGGCCCAGTCGAGCAGCAGGTCGACCGCCATTTGCTCCCGGCCATCGACGGGCGCCATCGAGTACGATAGGCGGACGAGGATCGGCAGATCCACGGCGTCGAGGAGTGTTGCCAGTTCGATCATCTCCTCCATGTCTGCCATGCGAAGATCCGGATGGCCGGCAACCAGGGTGTCGTTCAGATGCCGGAGAACACGACCGAGCCGATCAGTTTGCAGTACTTCACTGGCCGACGAAACCGTCTCCTGGTTGGGGCGGACATAGGCCTTTCCCCGCAGCTTGCCGGCGTCGCCTTTCAGGGCATTTCCAATCATGGTCTCGACCTGCGCATAGCCTCCCGCTTCCGGCAGGGCCGTCACAAGCCCTTCGTCATGGTGACCGAAGCGCCCTGCCCGGCCGGCGATCTGCTTGATCTCCATGGCAGTGAGTTGCCGCTCGCGCACACCATCGAACTTGCGCAAGGTGGAGAACACGACGCGGCGCAACGGGCCGATGTTCAGGCCCATGCCAATGGCATCCGTCGCCACGAGAATTTCAGCCTCGCCGTTACGGAAGCGCGCCGCCTCGGCCCTGCGAACCTCCGGTCCAAGGGCGCCATAAACGGTGGCAACCGTGCGCCCGGCCTGCACCAGTTGCGCCCGGAGATCGTGAACATTCCTGCGGGTGAAAGCTACGACCGCATCCCCGCGGGACAGCTTCTTGAGATTGGCCGGAACGCCTTCGACGCGCAGCTTGCCCTTGCGCTTCAGGATCTTCACCTCCAGCCGTTCACCGGTCATCGCGAGCAGGTGCTCGACGAGCGGGATCGCCTCCGGCGCGCCAGTCAGGACCACCAGGCGCGCGGGAGCTCCGATCATGGCCTGAGTCCATGCCCAACCCCGGTTCGGATCACCGAGCATCTGGACCTCATCGATCACGCAGACATCAACCACCCGGTGCAGATCCAGCGTCTCGATGGTGCGAGCGATATGGGTCACGCCTTCGGGCAAAACGCGCTCCTCGCCCGTCACCATCCCCGCGGCCATGCCCGCCTCGCTCATGCGCTCATAGTGCTCCAGCGCGAGGAGGCGTAAGGGGGACAGGATCTCGGCCGTCTCGGCCTCACCGGCGAATTGCAGAGCCTCATAGGTCTTGCCGGAATTGGTCGGTCCGGCCAGGAACAGGAACCTGCGGTTCAAGGAGCGGGCTACCGGAAAGATCGCGGCATAGCGCTCATAGCCGGATGCCTCGCGGATCTGCGCCTCGCGTAGGTGCCGGAGCCGTCTGGCAGCAGCCTTGGAGCGGAGATCGTCGAGCTTTTGCCGCAGCTTGCGCCCAGCCCCGGCCGGGCCGCCCTTGTCTGAGGCATGGATCCGGTCGAGCCTCTCGATCGCAGCCTGAATACCGTCCAGGATGGCTTGGCGCTCTGCAGCGTCGTCATAAGCGGCAAGATAGGTCTCAAGCTCATCGCGCCAGCTTGCCAGTTCCGCCTCACAGACTGCGAAGGTGGCATCGCGCAGCTCGATCAGCCTGGCCTTGAGGGCATCAGATGCCGCGGCAATTTCATCCCGCCCGACACGGGCCGAATCCAGGACCACGGCTGCAACGTCCAGGGGCTCGGCAAAGGCGAACTCGATGACGATATCCGTGGAGCCGCGGTCTAGCAGGATCTGCATAGGCTGGCTGAACACCGCCCGGTAGCCGGCAAAGACGCGCTCCGACTTCCACCGGCCGCTTTCGATCTTGCGGACATCCTCCGCCACATAGATGCCCGTGTTCGTCCGGACAGGCGCGAGGATGCTCTGCCGCCGCCGATGGGCCGCATCATCAATCGGCTGGACGGTAGGGGGATCGACTCTCTTGGGCTTGGAGCGCGCATGTCTTTCGGCATCACCATTCTCCCCCTGCATTCGCCACGCTGGGACCTCGGCCGCCAGCTGGGCAATAGTTTCAGGGTCGAACATGGGAGCTTCAACAATGCGCCCTCGCTTCTGGAGCGTCCGGTACTCGGCAACTGGGATCAGTCCGGCCTCGATCCAGCGCTCGCACTCGGCCGCGCTGGCAAGCAGGAGCCCGGGTAGGTGATTGATGCCGACGAAGGCTTTCGATTTCTTAGACATCTATAATTCCGCAGGGCAAAGCACGTTTGCCATTGCTCCAGACTCGTTGAACGGGCGCCTTCTACCGCAGCATTGGCTACGCGCCGGAGTTCAACTCCGGAAGAGCGCAGTTGTTTTCAGGAGGGTGGTGTTGAGCGCTGCCGCCCGGGGCTTTCGGACACGTTCCTGACTTCGCATGGATTTCGAGGTTTGTGTATGGAGCTGTCAGGTTTTTTCTTGGTTTTAGATGTCGATGGCGGGCTCCGATATCAAGGGATCCGCCGTCGTGGGCGGACTTCATTCACACCATTTGTTCCGATGAAAAGCTCGCCGGCCCGATCCGGCGAGCTCGCTGGAGACAGCAAAGTTTGGTCAGAAGGGGATTATCTGCGCCTCTCAAAAACGTCCATGTTCCTCGTCCGAGGAGACATTTGGCTGCCATTCGGAGCCCAGGTTCCCACATCAATTGTGGAACTGATCAGGCATTCAGGTGTCAACGGGCGTTCTTGACCAGGGCAAGGAGGCAAGTCGCTTCCATATCGCCACCTCTTGAAGCCCGTTGAAGGACTCGCTCGATGGTTTCGCCGTCACCGGGTGAGTGCCGGTCGCCGACGGCAAGCACGTGCTCGTACAAGGCTCGATCCGCTGGCTCGAGGCCCCACACCGAGGCGAACGCCGCCTGTGTCTCCTCCTGGGTGGCGTCGGGGACGTCCGCTGCCACAAAGGCGTAGGCCAACTCGCACAAACCGCCGGCGCCGATCGTCCGGTCCTCCGCAAGTGACCCGAAGGCCCGCCGGACCGCTTGCTCGATCAACTGTTCACGCTCATCGGTCACCAGGGCACCTCCAGCGGCTGTCAGCATCAGGCTACCCGAACTCCCGTCACCGACGATAGGCGGGATCCTTGCAGGTGTTGGCTTCCGAGAACACGACCGGCTGGCGCTCAAGCCCCCACACCCACTCGCCCGCTCGCTCGGGGTGGGCTTGGAAGTGGGCATTGCGTTCAGCCAGGTAGCGGTCGATCGCTGCGTTCGCCTCCTCCGCAGAGGGATACTTGCTGTTGTGGATGACGGCGCGTGCCATGCCGCTGAAGACGGCTTCAATGACATTCAGGAACGGCGCACAGGACGGCAGCGGCACAGCCGTGATCTGCGGCCCACCCCTGACCTGAGCCTCGGCATTCTGCTGCGCCAGCCAGTCCTTGAGCCGGTTCGACGTGTGCCAGGACGCCGCGTCCCAGGACAGGTAGAGCTGACGGCACGCCGCATACTTCGTGGTGAGGATCTCGATCAGCCGGATCATCTCGGCTGTGTTCTTGTTCGCGCTATAGACATGCGTGACCTGGTTCGTCGACAGCTCCAGGGCTGCGGTCAGGATCAGCGTGCCGCGCGCCCTCTGCCGTGCAGGGACCGTCCGGACCGTGCCAGGAGGCGTCAGGGCTGTGCCGCCATGCTGCCTTACAATGAACGGCCCATACTCATCGATCGAGAAGAAGGCTTCGTTTGCTTGCACTGAAGCGAGCGTCGAGCGCAGGGTGCGAACCCTCTCCGAGTAGTCCGGGTCGGTCGATGTGAGCACCTTGCGGGCTTTGAGCCAGCGCCAGCCGGCCTGGTGCGTGATCATGCGGATCGTATCCCGGCACGCTGGGCTGCCTTTCACCGCCAGAGCGTGCTGCAACGTGCGCATGGTCCAGGCCGTCCGATTGATGCCATAGTTGAGCGGCGGCTCATGCAGGATCGTGAAGATCAGCCTCTTCAGGGGCTCGCTATCGACCTTCTTGTGGGTTGGCGGACGGGCGGCAAACAGCGCTGCTGCGCCGCCCCGTTCATAAGCCTGGCAGTAGCCGCCATAGGTCTTTTTCTGGATGCCGGGAAAGGCGCAGATCGCCGGCGGCGGCCAGCCCCGCAAGCTGCCGAGGACCACGAGCGATCGGTTGCGTACGTGGCGGCTATCATCCTGAAGCCGGCCCAGGAGCACGCCCGACCTATAGCGGAATCGTACCGACGCCAAACCTACACGTGGGAATTCGGTGGCGTTTACTCCCGAATACCGAAACGAACTCTTGCCTCGACCTGTCCCCATGGAATGGACCGCCTCGCCGATATGGCTATGCAGAGAGGGCGAAGATTGACCTGAACTCTCCCAGTCCCTCGCAGGTGAAGGTCACCGCCCGTCCGGCATCACGCCGGACCCAACCCTTCTCAAGCAGCCGTGACAGGATCGCGGCTCCCAATGCGCCGCCAAGATGGCTGCGCCGCTCGCTCCAGTCGAGGCAGGCCCGGCACACCGGACGGCGGCCTTTTTCCAACCGGATCAGGTCAATCCCGAACTCACCGAAGAACCCTCTTCCCTTGTCGGTCAGGAGCAACGGATCTTCGCCCGCGATGAAGCCCTGCTGCCTGGCTCCGTGCAGCAGCTCGACTCCTCGTTCGCCCGCGAGGTGATCGTAGCAGATGCGGGCAGCCCGCAATGCAGCATCCTTCGGCCCTGTTCGGACCCGGGTGGCACCCGTGCGCTGGGCCAAGCCCATCAACGCCTCCAGGACCTGCGCCACGTCCGGGCCCGAGAGCCGGAAGTACCGATGCCGTCCTTGCTTCTCCGCCGTGAGCAGGTTGGCGGCATCGAGCTTCGACAGATGCCCGCTGGCAGTCTGGATCGTCACGCCCGCAGCCTCGGCCAGTTCACTCACCGTCAGCGCTCGCCCGTCCATGAGGGCCGTGAGGATGTTGGCCCGGGCCGGATCTCCCAGGAGCGCGGCCACGGAAGCGATGACAGGACCTTCTTTCATACTTCGACCGTAGCCGAAGCAACGCAGTCGGGCAATCGGTTAGAAATCAATTCTCACGCGCTTCAAGAGGACACCCGAGCATGATCACCTGTTTCATCCGCTACGAGATCGACCCGTTCAAGGTCGGTGCCTTTGACGAGTACGCCCGCAACTGGGGCCAGGCCATTCCCCGCTGCGGCGCGGACCTCATCGGCTACTATTCTCCCCACGAGGGCTCGAGCACGGTCGCGTATGGGGTTTACAACATCGAGAGCCTGGCCGACTACGAGGCCTATCGCGAGCGCCTGCGCAACGATCCACTCGGACGAGCCAATTACGAGTTCGCCAAGAAGGAGCAATTCATCCGCCGCGAGGACCGGATCTTCCTGCGCCTAGCCTCGGCACCGTATGCGGATCGGATCCGGCCATGATCGCGGTGATCTTCGAAGTGCGCCCGGCCGAGGGCGAGACGCAGCACTACCTCGATCTGGCGGCCGCCCTCCGCGATGATCTTGTCTCGATCGACGGCTTCATCTCCATCGAGCGCTTCCAGAGCCTAACGGAGCCGGGAAAGATCCTCTCGCTCTCGTTCTGGCGCGATGAGGAGGCCGTGCGGCAGTGGCGCAACCGTCCCGGGCACCGCGCGACCCAGGCCAAGGGACGCAACGGCGTCTTCGCTGATTATCGCCTGCGGGTTGCCAGCGTCATCCGGGACTACGGCCTGCATGACCGGGATCAGGCCCCAGCCGATAGCCGCCGTGTTCATGAGGAGCGCCATGCTGTCAAAGGCTGCTGATCAGGGAATGGTCCGCTCACGTCATCTCGTCGGAGCAGCGCTCGGCCATTTCATCCGCGGAAGACCGGTGAGGCTGGACGATCTTTGAAAACCCTCCTTGGACCTTCAGTCGCTGATCTCCACTGTGGTGGCTTCTGCGACTGAATGCCGGAAGCGACCGTCACGCAAATCTCGGGCCTCCTGAGGGTGCTCGCTTCTGGGAGCGAGGCTCGGCTCTGGGTCAACCTTTCGCATTCTGGCCGCCCATTGAATGTCAGCTCCTGAGCACATAGGCGGACAATGCGCTAGCGTCTCAGGAGTGCCAGGAAGAGACCTTCCGCAGCCCCTCGTTAGGCTCATCCCCATCTGGCCAACTCAAGCTCGACACAGCATTTAGAGAGGAGTAAAATGACTGACTAGTCAGTCAGGAAGCGAGGCAGCGACGGTGGTGGCAAAGCGACATGCCTTTAAGAAAACCCCTGCCCGAAGCGAGAGCGATCGCCAAGCCAAGCTTCAGGCGATCCTCGACGCCGCGCTCGACGTCTTTCTGGAAAATGGTTTCGCAGAAGCCCGCCTCGACGACGTAGCCGCCCGGGCCGGCGTCGCCAAGGGTACGATTTACCTCTACGTGCCGTCCAAGCAGGCCCTGTTCGAGGCACTGGCACAATCCGGAATCGGCGGGGCGATCGGAACGCTCGAGCAAAAGGTACTTGCCCTCGACATTCCAGCCGAGGAGCAGTTCAAGGCCCTCTTTGCTTTCCTGCGCCAAGAGGTGCTTGGCACCCGCCGGGCCGATATCGTGCGCCTGCTGCTGCGGGAAGCGTCCCGCTTCCCCGAACTCGCGGAAATCTATCATCGCGAGGTCATCAGCCGCGGTCTGGGCCTCCTGCGCACCATTGCCGAGCGCGGCATCGCCCGCGGCGAGTTCCGCTCGGACGAGCTCGTGCGGTTTCCCCAGCTTGCCATTGCGCCGGGGCTGGTGGCGCTTCTCTGGACGAGTTTGTTCCAGCGCCTCGAGCCAATCGACGTCGGCGCGATGCTGGAGGCGCACCTCGCCCTGATGATGAAGGCGCTGAAAGGCCCCTCGTCATGAAACGCAGGCTGGCCATCGCTGCTCTTGTGGTCCTGCTCTTGGCGGGCGGAGCCAGCGCTTGGTTCCTGCTGCGCCCATGGGGAGGCGACGTCGGCTTTCAGGGCTACGTCGAAGGCTATTTGATCTTCATGGCGCCGGAAGACGGCGGGCGCATCGGACGCCTTGCAGTCGATTCCGCCGACCGGGTCACGCAAGGCCAACTGCTGTTCGAGCTCGAATCCTCCATGCAGATTGCTCAGCGTAATGAAGCCGACGCGCGGCTGCATCAGGCCAGGGCCCAGCTGACCGATCTCCAGGCTGCTCTGCAGCGCCCGGAGCAGATCGCAATCCTGAGGGCCCAGGAGGAGCGGGCAAAGGCGCAGCTCAGTCTCTCACAAGCCGAGCTCGACCGGCAACGCACTCTCTTCGAGCGCGGCATTGCCGCTAAGGCCCAGTTCGATCAGGCCCGCACGGCCTTCGAGCGCGACCGGGCCGCTGTGGAAGAGGCACAGCGCCAGATCGAAGCCGGACAGATCACTGGTCGTACCGCCGAGATCAGGGCTGCTGAAGCCTCCGTACAGGCCGCCGAGGCGGCTCTCCGCCAAGCCGAGACACGCCTCGCCCGCCGCCAGGTGTTCGCGCCCGCGGCAGCCCAGGTCCAGGACGTCTATTTCCGCGCTGGTGAGACGGTGAGTGCCAGCCAGCCGGTCCTCGCGCTGCTGCCGCCGGAGAACCGGCGCATCCGCTTCTACGTTCCGGAGCCGCGCCTCTCTACCCTTGTGCTGGGCACCCTCGTCGGTGTCTCCTGCGACAGTTGCCCGCCGGGCCTCCAGGCCCGCATCAGCTTCATCGCCCGCGAGGCCGAGTTCACCCCGCCTGTCATCTTCAGCGAGGAAGAGCGCGCCAAGCTTGTCTTCCGGGTTGAAGCGCGCCCCGTCGACAGCGCTGAATTGCCGATCGGCCTGCCTGTGACTGTCACACCCATCGAGACGGAGGCTGGATCATGAGCGCTGACCCGGCCGCCCTGCCCGCGCGCACCTCCGAGGTCGTCATCGACGTGCATGGGCTCACTAAGTCCTTCGGTGGCCGGACGGTGGTGCGAAATCTATCCATGCAGGTCCATCGCGGGCTGATCTACGGCTTCCTTGGCCCCAATGGCAGCGGCAAGACCACTACGCTGCGCATGCTCTGCGGACTGCTGACGCCGGACGACGGGCGCGGCACCTGCCTGGGCTATGACATCCGCACGCAGTCGGCCGAGATCAAACGCCACGTTGGTTACATGACTCAGCGTTTCTCCCTCTATGCGGATCTCTCGATCCGCGAAAACCTCGAATTCGTTGCCCGCGTCTATAACATCGCCGATCCGCACGCGGCGGCCCGCAACGCGATCCGGCGGCTCGGTCTAGAGAACCGCGCCGAGCAGCTCGCAGGTGAATTGTCGGGAGGCTGGAAGCAACGCTTGGCGCTCGGCGCCTGCATCTTGCCGGGCCCACAACTCCTGTTACTCGATGAGCCGACCGCCGGGGTCGACCCGAAGGCACGCCGAGATTTCTGGGATGAGATCCATGTGCTGGCCCATGAGGGTATCACAGTGCTGGTCTCAACCCACTACATGGACGAAGCCGAGCGCTGCCACGAGATTGCCTACATCGCCTACGGGGACCTGCTTACGCAGGGCTCGGTCGATGAGGTGATCGCGAACGCGCACCTGACCACCTATAATGTCACGGGTCCAGAGCTTGCGGATCTGGCAGAGCACCTGAAATCTCTCCCCGGCGTCGACATGGTCGCGCCCTTTGGCACGGCGCTGCACGTGAGCGGACGCGACGCGAAACGGCTGGACGCGGCGACGCAGGGCCTGCGCAAGAGCGGACCTCAGGTCTGGACCCCAGGCCATGCGAGTCTCGAGGATGTGTTCATCGACCTGATGAGCCGCACGAAAGACAACTTCGCATGAGCGCCGGACCGGTCATCACGCGGCGCACGCAGGGCCTTCGGGCTTCTATGGAGCGTATCTACGCCGCCTTCGTCAAGGAGCTGCTGCAGCTTCGTCGCGACCGCATCACGTTCGCGACGATGATCTTCATCCCGCTCTTCCAACTGTTCCTGTTCGGCTACGCCATCAACACCGATCCCAAACACCTGCCGACCGCAGTGCTGATCCAGGACGAGAGCTCGTTTGCACGCTCCTTCCTCGCGGCCATGCAGGTGAGCGAATATTTCGACATCCGGGCGAGCGCTACGAGCGAGGAGGAGCTCGATCATCTCATCCTGTCGGGCCGGGTCCAGTTCGGTGTGCAGATCCCGGCCCATTTCGGCCGCGACCTGATCCGCGGCGAACGCCCCGCCGTGCTGGTGATCGCGGATGCGAGCGATCCCGTGGCGGCTGGAGGCGCGGTGTCGGCCCTACAGGGTCTATCATCGAGTGTCTTCTCTCGCGAGCTTACCGGGCCGGTGGCCAATCTCGCGCCGAAGCCCCTGCCTTACGAATTGCGCATTCACCGCCGCTACAACCCGGCTGGCGAGACACGCCTCAACATAGTACCCGGCCTCATGGGCACAATCCTGACGTTAACTATGCTGATCTACACGGCACTCTCGGTCACGCGGGAGGTAGAACGCGGCACCATGGAGAGCCTGCTTGCCATGCCGATCCGCCCCGTCGAGATCATGCTGGGCAAGATCGGCCCCTATCTGGCAATCGGCGGTCTGCAGGCGGGATTGATCCTCGGGGCCGCCAAGCTCCTCTTCGGCGTGCCCATTATCGGCAGCCTCACGGTTCTCGTGGCGCTGACGCTGCTGTTCATCCTGGCCAACCTGTCGGTGGGCTACACCTTCTCGACCATTGCCGCAAGTCAGCTTCAGGCGATGCAGATGTCGTTCTTCTTCTTCCTTCCGAACATCCTGCTCTCGGGCTTCATGTTCCCGTTCCGCGGCATGCCGGGCTGGGCGCAGATGATTGGGGAGGTGCTGCCCTTGACCCACTATTTACGTATCGTGCGCGGTATCATGCTGAAAGGGGCGGGCTTTATGGATCTTCAGGTCGACGTGCTGGCGCTCGCCGCCTTCACATTGGCGGCGATGATCATTGCCGTCCTGCGGTTTCGTCAGACGCTCGATTGAGCTTCTCAGCGGGAATTTGGCGCGAGTCCTGAGTATAGACCGAACGTATGCAGGGAAGTCTGTAAACGGTTATGCAGCGAGCCGTTGAGCCGGAAGTCTCCTTGGACTCAAACCAAGAAACTCCCTGCCTTTCACGCACGTCCAGTGTTTGGGCCTAAAGCGAACATGCAGACCACTTCCGAGAAGTGCCATGAGCCGACCCTCCTGTCATAGCGAGGTGGAGAAAGTCGGCAGCCCGGATCATCTCAAGTTCGGCATCTCGCATCTTCTCCGGAGTACCGGATCTTCGACTTCCTCAGCGTATTCCTGCGGAGCCAATGCTGGCGCGGTTCCTCCTCCCTCTTCCTTGGCCGCAGGGCTCGGTCGGCTTAACGAAGGATCGAGCCGCGGTCGTCCGACAGGGTCTCGGTTCTTCCGGCACTGAAGGAGCTGGGCACTGCGAGCCTTCAGTATCCCGGGATCGCCGGAGGGAAGCCGTTCCGGCTGCGATCGATGATACGGACGGCATCGTCGAAGCCGATCTCCGGCAGCAGCGGGAGATCCTCTCCGCCGGTCCGGCCCAAGTGGTCCTGGAGTTCGCTCGAAGCGCGGTTCCGGCGGCGGGGGCCGCCGTCCCGGACGGGCGGGATGCTATGGGTGGCTCGGCTGGGTCTCTGCCTTTGTCAGTGCCAGCATTCCCACTGAGGCAGTCACCGCCACTCCAACCAGCCAATTCAGGAACATCCGTCGTGACAGCATGGGTTGCGTCGCAAATTTGGAGCAGAGACGCGACGATGGCTGACACTCCGTTGCAGGTCAGGCGGCAAGCAAATCGAACTGCTCTGCCAGTGAAGGCTGCGGACTGCAGGTATACTTCGCCTGTCCTTTCCGCATCATGTGTACCATCTCGATGCCACCCAAGTTCGCCCGAGCGGATGCCATCGATTTGAATCCGAGCATCGGTCGAACCCGCCGCTTAATAGCGCAATGATCCTGTTCGACACGATTGTTGAGGTAGCGACTCTGTCGGGTTCGGATTGGCTTCAGTCCGCGCCGTGACCGATCCTGGAGCCGGTCAGTGGTATCGCAAGATAGGATCGCCTCCTGGTTCGTTTGGCTGCCATCGATCACGATCTGCCCGGGCCGGCCGTGGCGCTTGAGCGCCTTGCGCAGGAAATGCTTGGCCGCGGTGAGATTTCGGCGCTCGCTGAACCAGAACTCGACCGTGTCGCAATTGCATCGATCGCGCGGTAAAGATAGCGCCACCAGCCTCGGACCTTGATGTATGTTTCGTCGATGTGCCACTTGCCGGTGACCGCTCGCTTGCGGCGGTTGAACCGCTCGAGAAGCTCGGGTGAGTGACGGACCACCCAACGGCCGACCGTGGCGTGATCGATGGAGATGCCCCGCTCGGCCATCATCTCCTCGAGATCGCGCAGGCTCAGACTGTAAGCCAAGTACCACCGGACACAGAGCAGGATGACTGAGCGATCAAAATGTCTGCCCTTGAACACGCAATCCTCCATCCCTGAGCCCCGGGAGGATTGGATAAAACTCTGAAACAAATTGTTGCGACAGATCCACCAGAGCGCCGACACCGCGAGCCGTCATCAGGAGGCGTGCCTGATTCTGACGCGCCAACGCGATGAGGCGGCGCCTGAGGATGTCAATCTGTGGACTTACCTCCTGCAACGCTGCTGGAACCGCCTCAACAGCATCCTTCAGCGGTCCGTTGGCCACCAGTTCGTGCGCACGATCGGTGAACGGCGTTCTCATTCATGAAGAGGAGACTTAAATGAATGGAACCGACATCCAAGGCTGCCTGCGCCCATGACATATACGGTGCCCCTATGCATCATCTGCTGGAGCAGGCTGCCTTCTCATAGCTGCCGCCGATGTGAAAGGCCGATTTGCCTTTGATCTACGCACGAATGCGGCAGCCAGACGCCTTTTCTCGAGGGTAACCGTAAGTATTGACCTTTGATGTCGAATAACCAGTCCCAAGTAGTGCTTCCGCGAATTTGATTGCAACGGTCACGCCATCAATGACAGGTACCCCGGTTGCTACCCTGAGGCGGTCACAGAGCGAGGACATGCCCGCGCAACCGAGAATGATGGCCTCGGCGCGGTCCTCTCGCTTGGCGACCTCAATTTCTCCGAGCAGCCGTTGCTCCGCTTCTGCCGGGTTCTCTTCAAGCCCTAGCACCGGTAGATTGATCGCTCTTACGTTACGACAATGGCGATCCGCACCGTATTCGCTTATCAGATCTTCAATAATCGAAACCGAGCGGGGCAAAGTGGTAACGACGGAGAAACGGCGGCTGATCATCATAGCGGTCTGTACCGCCGCTTGGCAGATACCAATGACAGGGCCCTGAGCCACCTCACGTGCGGCGTGAAGACCTGGATCGTCAAAGCAAGCGATTACATAGGCGTCAACGCCTTGTGACTCACCCTTTCGAATTTCGGCAAGCAATCCGGGCACCGCCATGGCTTCATCCGCCTCACCCTCAATACTCGCCGGAGCACTGATAGGATTGACGGCAGATACCTGAGTATTCTCGTGCTTAACGCGCAACGCGCTTTCAAGAGCCTGAGCAGTCATCGAGGCAGTCGAGTTGGGATTGATGAGGCGAATATGCATGATCGTTCTTTTGGGATGCTGCCTAGTCACGGCAGGGTTCAATAAAGTCGGTGATGGGAGGAGCCTTCAGGACAAACTGACGATCGGAGGCGATGTAATTGTCAGCATGAAGGCGAGCGATTGGCTGGTAGTGTTCGGGATTCACGTAACGTCCATCGGCATCAAGGCAGTCACGTCGTACGTGCATATGGACGACCTCACCCAGCACAAGGGTGCGGCGCGGATAATCGATGAGGCGCTCGACGCGGCATTCGAAAACGCAAGGCGCCTCTTCTGCATAACTGGCGTCAATCTTTCGGCATTGGACCGCATTGAGACCGGCTATGGACAGTTCATCGACTTCACTATCGAATCCGAGGCCGCAGATCAGCATCTGCCGTGACAATGCCAGGTCAACCATATTGATGGCAAAGACCTGTGCCTGGCGTATATTGACCATAGTGTCCTTTTCTTCGCCGGTCGGGCGCGGCTGGATACCGAGTACAACAATGGCTGGATCATGCGAAAAGACATTGAAGAAGCTCATGGGAGCAGCATTGTTGTGTCCTCCCGGCGAACGTGTCGTGACAAGCGCAATAGGACGCGGACCGATAAAATTGGTCAGCAAACGGTAGCGGCCCTGTGGTTCAAGTTCTTCGAAGTCGAATTCCATGAATGCCTCAGCAAACTTACTTTTGTCTACAACATTAATCCGGATTGTCGACAACTTTGCAACGAAAAACGGCCTGAATCAGTTGACAATTTTGCCGAATTCCCGCTTGTCTACCTGCTGGGTAGAGAGGCAGGAACAATCAAATGGGAGCTTCGACAGAGCAGATTGTCGAGAAAGTTTGGCTGTCTATTGCCGAGCGCCGGCTGCGGCCTGGCGTCCAATTGAAGGAAGAGCAGCTGGCTTCTATTTTCAGTGTCAGCCGTGCGCGCATCCGCCAGGCGCTGGCTGCTCTTAAGCGAGATGGCTTGGTCACGATCATTCCCAACCGTGGGGCTTTTGTCTGCAAGCCATCTGTCGAAGAAGCGAGAGACGTTTTTTTCGTGCGCCGCACGGTCGAGCGCTGCGTCGTGCATCGGCTCTGCACATCCATTTCCAAAGCCGATATCAAGCGCCTGCGCGATCATGTTGCGAAAGAGCGGATTGCCATTGCTGAGGATAGTACCACGGACATCATCAAGCTTTCCGGAGGCTTCCACCTTCTGCTTGCTGAGATTACTGGATCGGATTTTCTGTTCAGTACGATGCGCGACCTGATCGCGCGTAGCTCGTTGATCACCGCGGTTTACCGGAATACCAGTAGTCTTAACTGCGGCCCGGATGAACATGCTGAAATTGTCGAGGCAATTGCAAAGAACAAGCCTGACAAAGCGACTGATCTTATGACGCATCATCTGGAGCATGTGGAATCTGAGCTTGATTTAAGTGAAGTGCGCGACCTTTCACATGACCTGCGTGCTGCGCTGGCATAAAACGCCATAGCCATTTGACCTCTCCCCCTTACTCCTCAACCCGCGCTGTTGGCGGTGCTTAGATACTCACCGCATTCTCATCAACCAGATGACAGGCTACACGGGTGCCGTTCGTCATTGTGCGCACTTCAGGCATCTCTACCGAACAGCGGGCTGTGGCGAATGGACAACGCGGATGAAAAGTGCAGCCGGACGGTGGCTTGAGCGGGCTTGGTACTTCACCACTCGACAGTTCGCGATCTCTGTTGGGCGATACGATATTCGGTATCGTTTGCAGCAATAGCCGGGTGTATGGATGTTGTGGCCGCGCAAAAAGCTCTTCAGTGTCGCCTTCCTCGACAATCCGCCCCAAATACATGACAGCGATGCGGTCAGACATATGACGCACAACACTCATATCATGACTAATGAAGAGATAGGTCAGCCCAAGTTCATCCTGAAGCTTCCGCATGAGGTTTAGAACTTGCGCTTGCACGGAAACATCAAGGGCCGATGTTGGCTCGTCACACACCAGGAACTCCGGCTCGCTCGCCAGAGCGCGTGCGATGGAAATACGTTGGCGTTGTCCGCCGGAAAACTCGTGCGGAAATTTATCTCCGTCTGACGGCGAAAGTCCTACAGTAAGTAAAAGCTCCCCCACCCGTTCGTTGATTTCGGAGGCATTCTCGCGCAACTTGAGCTCGCGTAATGGTTCAGCGATGATATTCTTGACCCGCCAGCGCGGATTGAGCGAGGCATAGGGATCCTGGAAAATCATTTGAGCGGACAGCCGCGCGCCATTGCGCCCCGAGGCAAAGTGCAACTTCCCGCTGCTTGGCCTGTGCAGACCTGTTACAAGCCGCGCCACAGTTGATTTGCCACAGCCGCTCTCGCCAACAATGCTAAGGCAGCCTCCCGCAGGAACCGCAAAGCTAATATCATTGACAGCATGAAGGAATTGACGGGATTTACGTTCGACCAAACGGTTGAGCCAAGGGGCGGAGACGTCGAATATCTTAACTAATCCTTCGACGGTCAGCGCCGGAGTTACTTGTGCTGAAATCGTCATGCGGTCCCTCCCGCGTTGACCCAGCAAGCACTTGCACCGGTGCCGACTGGAATGAGTTCAGGCCGTTCACGCACACAGCGGGGCCCAGCGGATCTGCAGCGCGGGTTGAAGGCGCAGCCATCTGGAATTGCATCAAGCCGTGGCATGGAACCGTCAATTTGGTTGAGCTTTTTCACGCGCGCTCCAAGCGACGGAATTGAGGCCATCAAACCCTGGGTATAAGGATGGCGTGGCGCGTGAAGGATTTGCTCAACCGGACCAATTTCAATGAGGCGCCCGGCATACATAACCGCGACCCGATCCGCCGCCTCAGCGATGACCCCCATATCATGAGTGACAAGCATGACCGCTGTCTGCTTTTCCTTGCATAGTCTCCGCAGTAGACAAATGATCTGTGCCTGGATCGAGACATCGAGCGCGGTTGTCGGTTCGTCGGCGATAATCAATTTGGGCGAAGCTGCAAGCGCCAGCGCAATAACGACACGCTGGCGCATCCCGCCAGAGAACTGATGAGGGTAGTGATCGATACGCTCCTCTGGTGAAGGAATACCAACATCACGCAACAACTGTACCGCGCCCTTGTGCGCTTCCATCTTGCTCATGGCCAGATGGTGACGAATGGTTTCGGTAAGCTGCGCACCGACTGTAAACAGCGGATTCAGCGAGGTCAGGGGGTCCTGAAAGATTGCGCCGATTTCGCGTCCGCGAATTTGTTCCATCGCGCGGTCGTTCAACGTATCGATCCGCCGGTTGCCAAGCCAGACCTCCCCGGCTGAAATCCGTCCTGGATGTTCGAGCAAACCTTGTATGGCGAGCCCCGTCATGGACTTGCCGGCGCCGGATTCACCGACCACGCCCAGAATCTCACCCGGCTGGACCGACAGGCTGACATCCGCAAGCGCGGTGACTGTCCGGTGCCGCCCGGGAAACTCTACACAGAGGCCGCGGACTTCGACGACGGGCTGCTGTGCGTCACCCATGGGCATCTACCTCAATCGGATAGCTGGGGGAAAAGATTTCGGAAATCGGTGGATGGCCCCAGCTTCGTTCGGGATACTTAGCGATAAGCCCATCATACTGAGCTTGGGCCCGAGAGCGCGCCGCTTCCATGTCAAAACCTGCAACCTTGCGCTCCAGCATGGACACGCGACCATCGACAAAGACGGCGCGCGTCACCTTGCCGGAGCCGCCGGTAACCAGGGTGGTAATCGGATCGATCGAGGGCGCCATCACTGTATCGTCGAGGTCGAAAACGGCAATATCCGCCCTCGCACCGGCGGAAAGACGGCCAAGATCGGAGCGGCCGAGCGCGCGCGCCCCACCGAGAGTTGCGGCGTCGAACAGATCGGCCGAGCGCACCTGATCCGGCACACGATCATTGATACGGCAGGTGATAAGACCAACCAACAGGTTCAGGAGCATATCGGCGGGGCTGGTATCCGTGCCCATAGCGATATTGATGCCACGCTTTCGACAGGCGGAGAACGAGTTGAGGGTGCTGCCACCGCGCCCAGAGACAATTGGGCAGTGCACGATCGTCACGCCGTGCGACGCATAGAGCGTAAGATCTTCTTGCGTCGCATTGGTGGCATGCGGCGCAATCAGCCGTTCGCTCAGCAGGCCCATACCTGCAAGCCAGACTGGCGCGGTGGTGCCGTGCAACATTCGCACTGTATCGACCTCCATCGAACCTTGCGCCATGTGCAGCCGGAACTTGCAGCCAAGGTCGCGAGCGGCCGCGTCGGTGCGCTGCAACAAAGCAAGTGTCGAGGTTTCGACTCGATCCGGCGCCAGCATGCCTCGGATGAGATCGCCATGCCGCCCGCTTTGGCGCTCAATATAGGCGACAGCATCGTTGAGACCCTGAAAGCCGCGCTCCTCGTTGAAGACCGGAACCAGGTGGCCTGGCCTCTCCAGAACCATGCCGCCCGAACGATAGGCAGGGCTCAAATAGACACGCAGGCCAAGCTCGCCGGCGGCATCCGCCGCAGCATCGAATTCAGCGACCGTTTCGCCCCACTCGCGATAGAAGAGCGAAGCGATGGGGGCGGCAGTGGTGATGCCGTTCAGGAGAAGCTGGCCAAAAGCAAAACGCTTTTGGAAGGCCAATTCCTCCTGGGTGTACATTTCGTAAGGACCTGAATCGACATAGGAGCGTGGCCAGACACGGCCTTTGGCCCAACCTGGATGGTTATCTATGCCAAGGACGGTGGTATCGAGATCGGACAGCGCGTCGAGATCAATGAAACCAGGGCTGATCAATGCATTGCCGAAGTCGATCCGTCGGGCCACTTCGCCCGGGAAACGATGCCCGACGAAAACAATCTCGCCGTTCTCGAACACGACCTCGCCATTCGGCAGAAGACGATGGCTACCATCCTTGTGACCGACCACCCAGCTTGCCGTGATCAGAGAGCGCCCGCCGGGTCGCTGGCCGAGTGCCAGCGTCGTGAAATCTTCTTCGATCATGGCATGTCCACCACTGCCTGTCCCCGCCTGGCCGTAACGCGTCCACGTTTGATAACCAGTGGACGTGGGGCGACATCGACCACGGCATGGGCGAGGGTTTCTCCGGTCAGCAGCGTGAGATCCGCATTGCAGCCAATCTCGAGGCCATAGTCCTCAAGACGCATAACATCTGCGCCGCCCTGCGAAACAATGTGAAGCACTTGTTCCAACTCGGCATCTGAGCGCACGCCATTCTTCATCCCGATCACCTTGGCGCGATCGAGCATGTCCGGTTGCCCCCATGGCCCCCAGGTATCACGAATACCGTCGCAGCCGCCGCCGACGCGCACACCTGCTGCCTTCAGGCGCATGATGGACGGCACGGTGGCTGAGGGAGCGCCCGTTGTAAGAATAGCAATATCGAGCTTTGCAATCTCCTCGATCAGCTTTCCGACGCGAATATAATCATTCATTCCAAGCGCGAACGCATGGCTGATTGCAACCTTGCCCTCCATGCCGTTGGCGCGGACACGCTCAAAAATGAGTTCCATCGTGAAAGCGCCGAGATCACCAACCTCATGCAGATGAATGTCGATCGAGACGCCATGTTTCGCGGCGAGCCCGAAGAGAATGTCGAGCTGTCCTTTGGGATCACGGTCTATACCACAGGGGTCTATGCCGCCTAGCACTTCACAGCCCTGCTTCAGCGCCTCGTCGAGCAGATCAGCCGTCCCCGGCATGGCCATCACGCCAGACTGAGGGAAAGCGACGATTTCAATGTCGATGATACCGTCGAGCGTCTCGCGTGTTTCCCAAACGCCCTCGACCAGGGACAGCTTGTGAACCGGATCAATATCGACATGGCTCCGGATATGGGTGCTACCATGAGCAACGAGGCCAATGGCATGGCGCATCGACTGGCGATGCGGATCAATGCCAATGGCGCTCCGGTTTTCCCGCTCAAAGTCGATCCGCTCCCGCAGGATCGCGGCACGGTTGTTCACATGCCACGGCATGCCCCAGGTGGTCTTGTCGAGATGAGTATGTGCATCAATCAGGCCAGGAACCACGATCGAATTGCCGCCATCCTCCACGGGTTGCCCTGGCTCGGGCTCAAAATTCCCCAAACCGGCAATCTTTCCGTCCTTGATGAGGATATCGCAGGCCCTGCCACCCATCGGCCGGACATTGCGGAGCAGAAGATTGTTCATAGAACTTACCTCAGTTTCGGGTTGAGTGCGTCGCGCAGCCAGTCGCCCAGCAGATTGACGGTGACGACCAGCAGGCAAAGCTGGATAACCGGAAACAGGACGATCCACCACGAGCCGGAGAACAGGTACTGGTTCCCAATACGAATCAGGGTTCCGAGCGATGGCTGACTCGGGGGCATCCCGATGCCGAGAAAGGACAGTGTGGCTTCGGTGAGGATCGCCATGCCGAAATTAAGCGTCGCGGCAACAAGAACTGGTGTCAACGTGTTGGGTAGAATGTGTTTCGCCATAATGCGGTGGGCCGGAACATGGATCAGTCTGGCCGCCTGCACATAATCTTTTCCGGACTCAACGATCGCCTGCGCGCGCACCGTGCGGGCATATTGAACCCAGGCCGACAGTGCAATGGCGAGAATGAGAACGGCGGAGGCTCCGGCTTCGCGGAAGCCGGGCGGCAGCATCTGGCGGATGATGGTCGAGACGAGAATGGCGACAAGAATAGTGGGTATCGACAACGTAACGTCGCCGATGCGCATCAGAAGATTATCGATAAAGCCCCCAAAATAACCGGACACGAGCCCGGCCGTCATCCCGATCAGGAGCGACAGTGCAACCGATGCGATGCCAATAATTATGGAGATACGCGTCCCGTACAGGATCGCAGACAGCATGTCGCGTCCTTGCGTATCCGTACCGAGCAGGAAAGGCCACTCGCCGCCATGCTGCCATATAGGCGGCAGCTCTGCTTTCCACATGTCCAGTTGAGCGCCGTCATACGGGTTCTGAGGCGCGATTAGCGGAGCGAAAATTGCAGTCATGATCAGGATCGCGAGGAGAGCGGCGCTCGCCATTGCGGTCTTGCTGTGAGTGAACGACCACCATATGTCGCTCCGTCTCATACGTTTCAGGAGTGATGGTTGACCGATCTTCGCGTTCGTCATCGTTGCCATTTGTGATACCTGGATGCTCATCGATTTGCCCTCGCTGACTGTTTCAACGGGCAGTGCGCAAGCGGGGATCGATGACTGCGTACGCAATATCCACCAGCGTGTTGAGCACCACAAAGATGAAGGAAATAATGCATAGATAAGCCGCCATCACGGGAATATCGAGGAACGTAACGGCCTGAATGAACAGCAACCCCATGCCCGGCCATTGGAAGACGGTTTCGGTAATAAGCGCGAAGGCAATCAGTGACCCGACATTCATTGCAGTCAGAGTGACAACCGGCATCAGACAGTTTCGAAGCGCATGGCGGAAGTAGATGCGCCAACGCGGAATGCCCCTGGCACGCGCGAACTTCACATAATCGGACCGCAGCACTTCCAGCATTTCGGCACGGACGAGGCGCATTACCAATGTGACCTGGTAAAGCGATAAGGCAATAGATGGGAGGAGAAGGGCAGCACGGCCGGTCGGCGTGAGCAAGCCCGTCGACCACCAGCCAATCTGGACGACATCGCCTCGCCCAAACGCAGGCAGCCAGCCCAAGGTGACCGAGAAGACCAGGATTAACAGAATTCCGACGACGAAGCTCGGCAGAGATACGCCGACGATCGAGACGAACTGGAGGCTCTCCGTATACCACTGGCCGCGCCTGATGGCCGTAAGCACTCCGAGAGGTATCCCGACTACCAGTGATATCAACGTCGCAAGTAATACGAGTTCAAGCGTCGCTGGGAATCGTTCGCCGATGAGTTTAAGCACCTCCTGCCCATTACGATAGGAAATGCCGAATTCCCCCTGAGCTGCATTGACGACGAAACGCGCGTATTGTGTCAAAACACCATCGTTCAATCCAAGACGTTCGCGTAGGCTGTCGCGGTCAGCCTGCGTCATCTGTTCATTGGCCATCATCTCGACCGGATCACCAGCCAGTCGGAAGATCAGAAAAGCGAGCATGGCAACTGCAAGCATCACTAATATGGCATTTGCCAAGCGCTTTATGATAAAAACCAGCATAAAGATTCCCTCAACGGCGTATTGCCACGGATCGGCTTACGTCCCGTGGCAATAGGGACGAATTACTTGGCGAAGTGCGTCAGCCAGTGGCGGGGCTTGTTGTCGGCGGCCTGAACGACCCGGTCGATCTTATCTGACATGACCCATGCCATCGGCTGCTGATGCAACGGGAGCATCACGATCTCATCCTTGACCATTTCAAGCGCCCTAGTTTGCAGAGCCAACCGTTTCGCCCGGTCCATCTCTGTTGAGGCCTGCACAATCAACTTATCGATTTGGGGATAGCTCCAACCACCCCAGTTAAACACCCCGGCATTGTCGCTCTTCGATTGTATCATCTGCAAAAGGATCGAATAGCTGTCGAGCATAGGCTCATTGGCCCAGCCGATCAGATATACGTCTGCCTTGCCGCTGGTTCGTTTCGGTGCCTGGGCAGCGGCCGGCGCGATATCCAGCTGTGGCTTGAATCCAGCGCGGTTCAGCATGTTTACAATGCCCTGGCAGAGCTCTTCCTCGTTCACATAGGCGTCCGTCGTACAGACCAGCGTGAATGGATAATCTGTTGCACCTGCTTCTGACAGAAGTCTCTTTGATACTTCTCTATCAAAATCCGGCGTCTTGTCTAACTCTGCAGTATAACCGGGGATTTCAGGAGCAACGATGGTGCCGGCTGTTCTGGATTTTCCGCGCATAATGCGCTTTTGGATCAATTCGCGGTCCAGCGCGTAGGCGAACGCCTGACGTACACGCAGGTCATTGAACTTGTTCTCTGATCCGCTCGCCAGCTTCGGCCGTCGGTTGAATCCGATCATGACCGTGCGCAGATCGGTGCGCTCCATCATCTTCAGCCCCGGCTGCGCAGACAAGCGAGGCAAATCCTGAGCAGGAGCATTCTCAGTAAAATCAACCTCTTGTGACAGGAGTGCTGCCACGCGTGTAGCGGCTGAGGTGATAGGGATAAACTCTATCCGATCAATGTTATGTTTCTTCTCATCCCACCAGCTGCCGTTAACGGACAATATGGTCCTGCTATCGGGTACGCGGCTCTCCAGCTTAAAGGGTCCAGTGCCGTTAGTATTGTAAGTGGCGTAGCCCTCAGTCTTTGCGCCAACGTCGGTCGGCTTTTCGGAGTTGTTTTTGACCAGCCAGCCTGCGTCAAATATGTGAATGTTGGTCAGATCATTGAGAAGCAGCGGATAGAGACCCGTTAGCTCAATGTCGACCGTGTAATCATCAACTTTCTTGGATGACTTATAGGCTGGCAGATTGCCGCGCAGCGGAGAAACTGGGTCGCTCACGCGCTTCAAGGAGGCGAGCACATCGTCAGCGGTGAAATCTGCACCGTCGTGAAATTTGACGCCCTTACGTAGGTGGAAGCGCCAAATCGTGTCGGAGACGGCCTCCCAGGACTCCGCCAGTGCCGGTTCGATCGTCAGATTGGCATCGTAGCGAACGAGTCCCTCATAGATGTGGTTGAGGAAGGAAAGGGTGTAGCTATCACCATAAGAATAAGGATCCAGCGAGTAAATGTCACGGGATGCGCCCCATTTAAGGGTTGCCGCCTGCGTGGGCCAAGCGAGGCCCAGGGCGATGGATGTTGCGAGACCGATTTTCTTCAGCATCAGATTGTTCCACTTCTAGAGAGCCACGCCTCCTTTGGTGGAGGTCTGTTCTATGTGCAGTCTCGCGCAGCTTGCGCGGTGTTTCGTTTAGCGCTCTACACTCTCGAACCGCGTTCGTAGCGAAGTAGCGATCGTGGGCTTCAAGCTAGTATCGCGAGCTTTCGTCCAGCTTGTTGAGCCGGGGGATAAATCCAGGCGGTGCAATACAGGCGCAACACACCCTGTAGCTTAGAGCACCGGCATCTCGTTGAGTCGTTTGATCCGGCGCGACATTGCTGGTTGGGCCGTTTTTGCAGCTGCTGTGAGCAAAGGGGCGAGCACCTGGGTCACAGTCATTCTTCCTCCTCCTGATCAGACGTATCTCTGATCTTTCAGTCATCATGATGGAGCCCGTATTTTTGTCAACATCATTGTAGACGATTTCTCCGGACTTGGATCGAGACGTTTGTCTGCAGAATCGTCTCGGACTTCAAGGGGCGTGCCAAGGGTCGCTTATGAACGGACGTTGGGCCGCTGTTACAGGCACGGTCACACGTGCGAAGGAGACTCGACTATTTCCAGATGGGATAGCTTGAAGGAAACAGCTCCTCTACTGTTCGATGCCGCCAGCTCCTATCGGGATATTTTTCGATCAGCCGGTCAAATTGTCTCTGCGCCTGGTGACGCGCCGCGATCATGTCAATGCCGACTAACTTCCCTTCAAGCATCGACAGGCGTCCATCAACAAAAACGGCTTGCGTGACCTTGCCTGACCCGCCGGTCAACAATGTGGTTATAGGATCGACACTTGGTGTCATATACAGGTCGTCAAGGCGGAATATTGAGATGTCGGCGCGCGCTCTTGGAGCGAGACGGCCAATGTCCGTGCGGCCAAGTGCCCTTGCCCCACCCAGTGTGGCTGCATCGAACAATTCGGCAGACCGCACAGCATCCGAGTTCTTTTCGCTGACGCGACATGTGATGAGGGCGATTAGCAGATTCATGAGCATATCGGGAGGCGCAGTATCTGTAGCCATGCCTACATTAATGCCGAGATTACGGCAGGCCGAGAACGAGTTCAGAGTACTGCCCATTCGCGCCGAGACGAGCGGTGAATGGGCGATTGAAACACCATTCTCCGCATAGAGGCGCAGATCGCTGGCGGTTGCATAGGTTGCATGAGGAGCAATCAACCTCTCGCTCAAGAGACGATTGTCTTTCAGCCATTGTGGCGCAGTGACACCATGGAGCTTGCGCATGGTGGCGAGTTCCATCGCGCCTTGCGCCATGTGCAATCTCACCCGACAATCAAGGTCCTGGGCTGCCGCCATTGTCCGCTGCAGGAGCGGGAGCGTGCAGGTTTCCACTCGGTCCGGCGCAAGCATGCCGTTTACAAGGCCGCCATGGCGGCCATGCTGGCGCTCGATAAATGCTATGGCGTCCTCAAGGCCGCGTAGCCCCCTCGTCTCATCGAACGATGAATCAAACTGGCCCGGCTCGACCAGCACCATACTGCCGGAACGATAGGCGGGGCTCAAGAAGACACGCAGTCCTAAGTCGCCGGCCGCATCGGAAGCGGCATCAAACTCCGCTACCGTCTCGGCCCATTCTCGATAATAAAGCGATGCAATCGGCGCGGCGGTCGTGATGCCATTGAGCAGCAACAAGCCGAACGCGAACCGTTTCTGAAAAGCAAGTTCTTCAGGCGTGTACATCTCATATGGACCACGTTCGACGTAGGATCGTGGCCAGATACGGCCCTTTGCCCAACCCGGCTGATTATCCGTCACAAGAAGGTAAGTATCGAGATCTGATAGAGCGTCGAGATCAATCAGCCCCGGGCTGATGAGAGCCTTGCCAAAGTCGATGCGCTGTGTCACCTCGCCATGAAAGTGCGGTCCGGCGTAAATCACTTCACCTTGTTCGATGACAAGCTCGCCATTCGGCACGAGATGATGACTATCGTCCCGATAAGCGAGCAGCCATTCAGCACACATCAACGTGCGCCCTTCCGGCCGCTTTCCGAGAGTGAGGTACTGAGAAAAATCTGAGGTCATGCGGCACTGCCGATTTCGTGTCACAATCCCGTCCCTGAGATGAAAGCCTTCACGGCATTGCTGTACTTTGGGCAAGGATCCGCGCTAGGGACAGGCACCTATCTAAAGAGCGCTTCACCATTCGATGAAACGCTCTTTGGATGCTATCATTCCATGTACAGAGCAGCTACTTCGCCACCTGCGTCAGCCAGTGGCGTGGCTTGTTATCGGCACGGAAGTCCACGCTCTTCACCTTGTCCAACATAGCCCACGCTATGGGTTGCTGGTGCAGCGGGATAAGGAGCACTTGTTCCTTAGCGATCTTCAAAGCCGCCTCTTCGAGTGCGAGGCGCTTTTCAGTATCTGGCTCTCGTGCAGCCTGGTCAACCAGCCTATCAATCTCAGGTATCGACCAGCCACCGAAGTTTGACACGCCAGTGGAACCCTTACGCGTAGACAACACCTGGGACAGCAGTGAATAGGCATCGAGAGTTGGCTCGTTCGCCCAACTCAGATTAAAGACATCGGCCTTGCCAGTTGTTCGTTTCGGTTGTTGTACCGCGCGTGGCCCAATGTCGATGGTGGGTTGAAAGCCGCTGCGCTTCAATAAGTTAGCGATCCCGCTGCAAAAATCCTCTTCGTTGATGCTCTCATCGTTCATGCACAGATAGGTGAAAGCAAGATTCTCTTGACCGGCGTCTGCCAGCAGTTTCTTTGCAGCGCTCGGATTCGCCGGCTGATAGACATCGAGGGACTTTGCGTAGCCTGCAATGTCCGGCGCAATCAATGAGCCGGAAGGGCGTGCGAGCCCACGCATGACCTTGCTGTTGATCAGTTCACGGTCGATAGAGGCCTCAACAGCCTGACGGACTCGGAGGTCATTGAACGGGTTGGGGCGCCCGTCTTCCAGTTTTGCCTTGCGATTGAAGCCGATGAATACAGTACGGAGTTCGGTGCGTTTCTTGACGTTGATGTTTGGCGAGGACTCCAGCCGCGGCAGATCTTGGATGGGTGCGGAATCGATCAGGTCGACTTCGCCGGAGAGCAGTGCCGCGACACGTGTCGAGGCAGAGGATATGGGGAGGTATTCAATACGGTCGAGGTTGTGCTTCTTTTGATCCCACCACTGGTTGTTGGTGACCAGAGTCGTTTTGCTGTCCGGAACGCGGCTTTCGAGTTTGAACGGGCCGGTCCCGTTGGTGTTATGGGTTGCGTAGCCTTCGACCTTCGAGGAAAAGTCGGTCGGTTTCTCAGTGTTGTTGTCCTTCAACCACTGCGCACTGAACATGAAGATGTTGGTCATATCGTTCAGGAACAGCGCTGTCGGGGCAGAAACCTCAATATCAACCGTGTAATCGTCGACCTTCTTGCAGTCGACATACAGCGGAATATTGCCGCGCAAAGGCGACGCCGGATCAGAAACTCGCTTCATCGAAGCGACTACGTCATCAGCATTGAAGTCGTCACCATCATGAAACTTGACGTCCTTACGGAGGGTGAAGCGCCAGTACTTGTTATCGACGAGTTTCCAGTCTGTGGCCAGTGCCGGTTCGATCTTGAACTCCGGCCCATAACGGACCAGGCCCTCATAGATATGATTGAGAAACGCGAGATTTGACGTTGATGCAACCGAGTCCGGGTCGAGAGAATAAATGTCCGCCCGGCTCCCCCATTTCAAAGTGGCAGCATCCGCAGGCGCTACGATAGCAGCTGTTGTCAAAGCAGCGACCAAAAGTCTTTTCAACCGAGACATGCTCTTTCCCTCAGACCGGTATTGGTTTGTTATGAAGTTCGCTTTTCTTAATTCTTATGCTGCCATCATTCTTATTGCCGATTGGATTGTCAATGATATTGTAGACAATTATGGCAAATCTGCTCGACAGCAAGTTGGCCGCTGACATAGCTTGGCACCATGCAATAACTCGGGGTTAGGGAATGGCTGGAATCCTTCTGCTTCATGGAACGATTGTCACGGTCGACAGAGAACGACGTATTATCGAAAATGGGGCACTGGCAGTTTGTGGTGACAAGATCGTAGACATCGGCACGTCTGACGAGCTCGCGCCACTGCACCAAGACAAGCAAATTATTGATTGCCGGGGCAAGCTTATCGTTCCTGGTCTGATCGATGCGCATGGCCATGCCGGGCACGCACTGATACGCAGCATTGCCGCCGATACCAACTCACTATGGATGCGCATCGTCACGCCAACCTATTATCATTATGTGACGCGTGATTTTTGGTATGCGGACGGACTCGTGTCCGGCCTTGAACGTTTGCGTGCGGGCGTGACGACGTCAGCGAGCATCATCACCTCCATGCCTCGCAGCGACGATCCTGTGTTCGCGATCAATCATGCCCGTGCGTATTCCGAGCTTGGCTTGCGCGAAATCATCTGCGTCGGTCCAGCTGGTATGCCCTGGCCTCATCCGGTTACACGCTGGGAGAGTGGCCATCCTGAGCCGCGCAATGTTTCATTCGAAGAGATGATAGAGGGCGCGGAAGTTGTAATCGAAACACTGAATGGTAGCGCGGATGGGCGCATTAAGGTGTTTCTGACGCCTTTCACCATCGTCCCCTCAGTCGAACCATCCGATGCATCGACGCCGGATGTCGCGGTTCGTTTGACCGAGGGTGACCGGATGCAGGCGCGGCGCGTGCGGGAAACTGCGCGTAAATGGGGCGTGCGCATCCATTCCGACGCTTTTGCCGGCCAGATTCGCATGGCATTTCAGGATAAGGAGAATGCAATCCTCGGACCCGACGTGCATTTGCAGCACTGCTGGGGCATCTCTCATGAGGAAATCGATATCCTGGCGGAGACAGGAACACATGTTACCCATGCGCCTCCTGGCAGATCTACGCCCATTCTGGAGATGATGTCGAAAGGCGTTCCAGTCGCAATAACGTCAGACGGTGCTTCGCCCAGTCGTCATTTCGATATGCTCCAGACCGCACGCCTCGCGCAATTCACTCAGCACCTGCTGCACAACCACAACCGCTATATTCTGCCGCCAGGCAAGGTGTTTGAGATGATCACCATCGACGCTGCACATGCTATCGGCATGGGCCACGAGATAGGGTCCCTGGAAGTCGGGAAGAAGGCCGATATCGCCATCATCGATATGCGCAAACCCCATCTTGCACCCAACTGGATGCCGGTTCATAGACTCATTCATCAAGTTCTCGGCAGCGATGTTGAAACCGTGATTGTCGATGGAAAAATTCTCATGAAAGAGGGAATCGTAATGACTGCCAATGTGGAGGACGCGTTGGCATTCGGGGACGCCGAAGCAAGGGCACTCGTCGAACGAGCCGGGTTACAGGCCCATATGCATGATCCTGGTTGGGGAAAATTGCACCGTACATTCCGCGAACCAGTGATTCCGCCAGCGCCACCCGTTTCGTGATTGGGCTGCCAACTGAGCAAGCAGTGTTGCGCTTGACCAAGGACACCCGAACAGAGAAGCTCCTTTCGTTGCTTGAGACGACGCAAACACATAGGTTGCAAGCGCTGATCGCCGCGAGAAGACCGGCACGAGTCCAATGTTATGTTGCCTGTGCAGATCGACTGCGTCTGAGGCCAATCTCAAATGCGCGGTAACGGCACATCGAGACATCCATCCCAAGCCACGCCTTCTGAACTGCGTGCCGATCCGCTTCACCATCGCGGAAGCCGATGGCCATTACCACGTGCCGCTCCTCGTCTCGCCCTGGAGCTATTCCACCTATCGCGGAAGCTGACCCCCATGCCTGACACCACCTATCCCCGCGACCTCGTCGGTTACGGCCGCACCCCGCCCCATCCGCGCTGGCCGGACAATGCGCGGATCTGCGTTCAGTTCGTGATCAACTACGAGGAGGGCGGCGAGAACAACATCCTGCACGGCGACCGCGCCTCGGAGGCCTTCCTGTCCGAGATCGTGGGCGCGCAGCCCTGGCTCGGCCAGCGCCACATGAGCATGGAGTCGATCTACGAATACGGCTCCCGCGCCGGCTTCTGGCGTCTGTGGCGGATGTTCACCGCGCGCAAGATGCCCGTCACCGTCTACGGCGTCGCGACCGCGCTCATGCGCAATCCGGACGCGGTGGCGGCCATGAAGGAGGCGGATTGGGAAATCGCCAGCCACGGCCTGAAATGGATCGACTACCGCGACTTCTCGGCGGAAGAGGAGCGGGCGCATATGAGGGAGGCGATCCGCATCCATACCCAGGTGACCGGAGAGCGCCCGCGGGGCTGGTACACGGGACGCACCTCGGAGCACACCAACCGTCTCGTCGCGGAAGAGGGCGGGTTCCTCTACAGCGCCGATTCCTATGCCGACGAGCTGCCCTACTGGGAGCCGCACGACGATCGCGTCCAGCTCGTCGTGCCCTATACGCTCGACGCCAACGACATGCGCTTTGCCACGCCCCAGGGCTTCAATGCGGGCGACCAGTTCTTCGCCTATCTCAAGGATTCGTTCGACACGCTCTATGCGGAGGGCGAGAGCGCGCCGAAAATGCTCTCGGTCGGGCTGCATTGTCGGCTCGCGGGTCGTCCGGGGCGGGCGGCGGCGCTGGCCCGTTTCCTCGATTATGTGGCCTCGCATGAGGATGTGTGGGTCGCCCGGCGGATCGACATCGCCCGGCTGTGGACCCGCTATCACCGTCCGGCGGATCTGCGGCCGAGCACGATGAGCAGGGCCGTCTTCGTCGAGCTGTTCGGCGACGTGTTCGAGCATTCATCCTGGATCGCGGAGCGCGCCTACGAATCAGGCTTCACGGCGGCGCAGGACACGGCGGAGGGCCTCCATGCCGCCCTGGTGCATGTCCTGTCGGAAGCGACGCGCGACCAGAAGGGGGCTCTCATCCGGGCGCATCCCGATCTGGCCGGGCGCCTGAAACTCGCCGATCTGACGGCGGATTCGCGCCACGAGCAATCTTCCGCCGGGCTCGACAGCCTGATGCCGGCGGAGCGCGAGCGCTTCATCGCGTTGAACGACGCCTACAAGGAGAAGTTCGGCTTCCCGTTCATCATGGCGGTGAAGGGGCGGACGAAGGACGAGATCCTGGCGGCCTTCGAGGAACGGCTGCAACACGACCCGGAGCAGGAGTTCGAGACCGCCATCGTCCAGATCGAGCTGATCGCCCTCCTGCGCCTCAAGGAGCGGCTACTGTCGCGGACTGACCTCTTCTCGTCTCCAAATTGACGGGATGAGCGACTTGCCAACGGACGCAGGAGGCGCGCGAGCCTCCCCGCTGGCTGTACCTTTGCTGCACGTTAACCTAAGGAATTTTCATGACGAAGCCAATGACGAGACCGCCGGCTCAGTCCCGCTCCTACTATGCTCCTTCGGGAGGACACCCGCCGCAGACGGATCTACTTACCGACCGCGCGGTGTTCACCCAAGCCTACGCTATCATCCCGAAAGGAGTGATGTGCGACATCGTGACGAGTTTTCTCCCGTTCTGGGACGATACGCGGCTCTGGGTGCTGTCGCGTCCAATGTCGGGGTTCGCCGAAACGTTCTCGCAATACATCATGGAGGTCGCTCCAGGAGGCGGCAGCGATAAGCCAGAGCTGGACGTGAAGGCTGAAGGCGTGTTGTTCGTGGTGGAAGGCGAGCTCACCCTGACGCTTGCTGGCAAGACCCACACGATGACCTCCGGCGGATATGCCTTCATCCCGCCGGCGAGCACCTGGTCAGTCCGCAATCACGGCAGCGGACCGGTTCGTTTCCACTGGATCCGCAAAGCCTACGAGGGCGTCGACGGGCTCGGTGCACCGGACGCACTCGTTCTCAATGAGAACGACATCGCACCCTCGCCGATGCCGGGCACCGATGGCCGATGGGCGACTACCCGCTTCGTCGATCCAGCGGACCTGCGTCACGACATGCACGTGACCATCGTTACCTTTCAGCCGGGCGCGGTCATCCCCTTCGCCGAGACGCATGTGATGGAGCACGGTCTTTATGTTCTGGAAGGCAAGGCCGTCTACCGGCTGAACCAGGATTGGGTGGAGGTCGAGGCGGGCGACTACATGTGGCTCCGTGCCTTCTGCCCACAGGCCTGCTACGCAGGCGGGCCTGGCCCGTTCCGCTATCTCCTCTACAAGGACGTGAATCGACACGCGAAGCTGCGGCCCTGAATGGGGATTTTCAGGCTATCGTTAAGGAGGACGGAACGTGACTGCATCAATTATTGTCCAGCCGCTGACCAAGGAAGGATTCGCGCCTTTTGGGAAAGTCCTCGAAACAGCGGGTGCCGAGACGCGGCTCATCAATGCCGAAACTTGCACGCGCTTCCATGCACTCGCCACCGTCGAGACGCGTGGAGAGTGTGGGCGGGCAATCGTAAGCCTCTTTCAGGCCAAGCCGATAGCGCTCCCCCTCCGCCTATCGATGATGGAGCGGCATCCGTTGGGAAGCCAAGCCTTTTGGCCATTGTCGGGTGGGGACTGGCTGGTCGCAGTAGCCCCGGACGAGAACGGACGGCCGGGCGCACCGCTCGTCTTTCGCGCTAGCGGCAGCCAAGGTGTCTGCTATGCACCAAACGTCTGGCATCATCCCTTGCTCGCGCTCGATCAAGTCTCTGAGTTCTTGGTCGTTGACCGGGATGGACCCGGCCTCAACCTCCAAGAGACGTATTATGAGACGCCCTACGCGATTGCCACTTACTAAACCAGATCGCGCGGGCGTTACTTTAGAGTTGCACGGCACGCAATGTTGTAGCATGCAATGCGCAGGTCCCTACGATTCAGTCTCACCACTTCAGAAACCTAGTGAGTGGGGATAACAGTCCCTGACAGGGCAGGTTCGGTGCCACGAGGACTGGAGCGGCCCGTTGTTCCGAAGCGAGCGGCAGGCCCGACACCACGCTCTTCTTCGAGCCGCAGAACACCGCGGCGATCTCGTCGCCCCTGGGGAAGCCAAACCGCGGGCGATAAGGATGGTGACGGCCAGCACGACCATCAGCAGCACCAGACACAGCAGCGCCGCGAGTGCCACGCTGGCCGGCGGCAGCCGCGGCCACAGGCCATCGACCACCGACTGCGAGAATTCCGTGTAGACGATCAGCAGGATGACTCCCTGGTCGAGTTGGCCGATCCGGCGCTCGTGACGGACCATGATACCGGCCGGCCAGGGCGGACGATCTGGCCGGCCTCGAATGGGACCAAGAGCTGAAGGACTACGTCACGTAGAGCCTTGGCGAGGTCAAAGCTGCGCTCGACCGAGGTCTGGGTCATTGGCGACAGCAGCACCAGCGTCACCAGCAAGCCGAACACATTCGAGGCCGCCGAACTGCAGATGGCCGCGGGCACGTTGCCCTAGGCTATAGCGGTGAACGCAATGGAGGACGACACCACCGACGGTAGGGCAGCCAAACAAAGGAAACCCAGGAGCAGGTCGGCCGGCATCCACGCGGACGACGGGAGGCCGAACGGCATTGCCGCCACCAGAAACACCACGAACGTGATCGCGAAGATGAAGAGGTGCAGCCGCCATTGAACAAGCCCTTGGAGCACCACGTCCTGCAGGAGGGCCGCGCCGTGGACGAAGAACGGCAGCCCAATGCCGAGGATTTCGAGGGTGTCGAGGATCTCGCCAACCGCGTCTTGTCCGGGAAGGACGCTAGCCACGGCAACGGCCGTCATGATCAGCAGGAGAAACGGGTTGATCCGATTCTCGCGCTTTGAGGCAGACAACCTTGACCTGCCTTGTGTTTGGCTGCCGACGCTTCCGCAGCGAGGCCGAACAGTCGACGGACGGAGAATACACCGCTAGTCTGATGACGATGCTCAACTTTGCCCCGCCCATGAGTAGTCGCACCGCAGCATCGATTGGCGCTTGGCTTGCGCTGACGGTTGCCGCGGTGACCACGGTCGCGACCGTCAACTTCGTCCGCGTCCGCGACGGCTTCGAGGTCGAGGCCCGCACCCTGCACCGTGTCGTCTCACAGCGGGCCGATCAGCATGACGCGCACTTGACGAGCCTCGCGGCCGTGCTGGCCAGCCCCGACCGCTCGTTCACGACGGTGAGTGCGGTCGCCGAAGCCGTCCTACGCTTCTACCCCCGGATCACGGCCATTGACATCGTCGGCTTGGCGTCCCTGCCGAATCTTGTGTTCACGACCCGAGAGCTTCAACCTGGCAGGCCAAGGCTTGATGGGCTTGCGGCAGCCGCTGCCAATCTCGCAGCTGGACAAGCAGTTGTGCTGGCTGAACCGCACGGCGCCGAAGCCTATCACCTGATCAAAAAACTCCCCGAAGCGACGGCCCAGGCAGGTATCCTGGTGATGACGGTCGACGCGCGGCGGCTGATTGAGCCTGAGGGCGACCTGCCAGCGGGGACAAACCTTGCCCTTTACGATCTGTCCGGCCGCGAACTCGTTTACGTGGGGAGGCCAGCTTCATCCGTTGGGCTCCTGCCGAGCCTCGTCTTCGAGAAAGCGCTCGGCAGCCGGTCCCAGCCCCTCCTTCTGCGGGCTGCCCGGCAGCCCGGATTCGGCGAGCTTCTGCCGCCTCTGGCCGCTGCGCTTGTGGCAGCCATCACCGGGATCGGGGTACTTCTCGCAGGTTTCGTGCTGCGCGAGCGCCGGGCGACCCGGGAGGCCCGCGAGCGGGCAAGCTTTCATGAACACCAAGCGAAGCTCGCGCATGCCATGCGGGTCAACACCGTAGGCGAGATGGCCTCCGGCATCGCTCATGAGCTCACCCAGCCGCTGACCGCCATCCTCAGCCGCAGCCAGGCGGGCCTTCGCCTCGCCCGTTGCCCCTCCCCTGATTGGGGTGAAATCATCAGCGCACTCGACGCGAACGTTCGTCTCGCCAAGCGGGCCGGCGACATCCTTGCGCGTTTGCGCGCCTATGTGTCGAACAGCCGGCCGGCCCCCGAACCCGCAAGCCTCAACCGGCTGGTTGCCAACGTCGCGGAGCTGATGTGGGGCGATCTGGAACGCCGCGGCATCGCTCTGGAGCTTGATCTTGCCCCGAGTGACCTTGTTGCTGTGGTCGACCGCGTGTCCATCGAGCAGGTCGTGCACAATCTCGTCCGCAATGCCGCAGACGCCGTTGAGATCCTGGCGCAGGAGCGGCGGACGGTGACGGTCACAACAACCGCCGACGGCGACATGTCCGTTATTGCGATCCGAGACCAGGGCCCTGGGATCCTTGCCACGGACCTGCCGCGCCTGTTTGAGCCGTTCTTCACCACCAAGCCGGGTGGCATGGGCCTCGGCCTGCCGCTCTGCGAGCGCATTGTCGAGTCCTTCGGCGGGCGGATTACGGCGGCGAATGCTCCGGAGGGGGGTGCGGTATTCACGGTTCGCCTGCCAAGGCTCGGCGACCGCCGGAAGGAGGCTGCCGAGTGACGACGCTGTCCCGCACCGTGTTCCTCATCGACGATGATGAGGACGTTCGCGACGCGCTCCAGATGCTCTTGCGGGCAGCCGGGTTCACTGTCGAGGCCTTTCCAAGCGCCCTCGCCTTTCTGGAGCGACGGGACCAGAAGGCGGAAGGATGCATCGTCGCCGACGTTCGGATGCCTGGCCTCTCGGGCCTTCAGCTCCTGGAGCGGCTTGCGGCGGAGGGCGAGCGCATGCCGGTGGTGGTGATCACCGGCCATGGAGACGTCAATGCCTGCCGACGCGCCTTCAAGGGCGGCGCTGTCGACTTTCTGACGAAACCAGTCGACGAGCAGGTGCTGATTGAAGCCATCGAGGCGGGCCTCGCGCAGCTTGACGCGCGGCGACGTGAATCCAGTGAGGCCGATGAGGCGGGGGCGCTGCTGGCCCGCCTCACGCAACGCGAGAACGAGATCCTCGACATGGTGGCCCGCGGCTGGATGACGAAGGAGATCGCCCGTGCCATGGGGGTTTCACCGCGCACGGTTGAAACCCACCGTGCCAACCTCGCGGAAAAGCTTGGCACGACTTCGGTCGCCGAGATGGTGCGCCTCGTTCTCCTGGCCCGCCCGCCCCATACATCTCCGTAGGACTACGCAGAGCGCTCCGGTACCACACCGATAACCCGCCGGGCGTCGGATGGCTAAAGTCCAGGCGTCGAACAAACCGGGACCCGAACGATCCCACCGGAGAAGTGCCATGTCGAACATTCGCAACGCCATTGTCGCAGCGCTCACCCTGGCTCCTGCGGCCGCTGGCGCCGAAGTCCTTCAGGAACGCAACATGCCGCTGGCTATTGCCCAGGAGCTGGCTCAGGCCACGGTCGAGGCGTGCACCGCCAAGAACTTCAACGTGACGGCGACGGTGGTGGATCGCGCCGGTCTCGTGCGCGCGGTGCTGCGGGCCGACCGGGCCGGGCCGCACACCATCGAGGCAAGCCGCGCCAAAGCCTACACGGCAGCGTCTGCCCGCAACACCACCACCGCCATCATGGAAAATGCCGACAAGAACCCGGCAGCCCGGCACCTGGCAGCCATCGAGGGCTTTCTGCTGCTCGGCGGCGGCGTGCCAGTAAAGGCTGGCGACGAGGTGATTGGAGCCATCGGGGTTGGTGGCGCTCCGGGCGGGCACCTTGATGAGGAATGTGCGAATGCCGGCCTTGCCAAGGTGCAGGCGAAACTGAAGTGACCACCAACGCAGTGGCTGGCATGATTGCCAGCCACCATCACACGGGGAGACGGACGATGGCCAATCCACTCGTGCTGGCCGGATTGCTCGTGATCTGGTTCCGTCGCAAATCCGTAGCGGGGACGAGAAAGTGGCAAGTGCTTCGTATCACGCTTATGCGGCGAGCAACTTGAACTGCTCAGCGAGCGACAGTTGATGAGTGCAGGCGTACTTCGCCTGTCCTTTACGCATCATGTGCACCATCTCGATGCCGCCGAGGATCACACGGGCAGTGGCCACGGACTGGAACCCGAGCATCGGTCGGACCCGCCGCTTGATAGCCCGATGATCCTGGTCAACTCGGTTATTCAAATAGCGGCTCTGCCGGATGCGGATTGGCGTTAGCCCACGCCTTAATCGGTCCCGCAGACGGCTCTCTGCATCGCACCGCAAGATTGCCTCACGATTGGTCTGACTGCCATCGATGACGATCCGCTCCGGTCGGCCATGCCGCTTGAGGGCCCTGTTCAGGAACCGTTTGGCGGCAGAAAGATTGCGCCGTTCGCTGAACCAAAACTCAACCGTGTCGCCATGGCTCCCAATCGCCCGGTAAAGGTACAATGGGGTGGACGCCCCTCCGGCAGCGCCTAGCTGCCAAGGTTGTAGCATTTGCAACCATAACTAAGAGGCTCGTCCATGCAGACGCTTGATATCATCGGCATCGATCTGGCGAAGAATGTGTTTCAACTCCACGGCGCAAGCAAAACCAGCGCCGTGCTGTTCCAGAAGAAGCTGCCGCGAGGCAAGCTGCTGACGTTTCTGGCCGCTCAGCCCCTGTGCACGATCGCGATGGAGGCCTGTGCGAGTGCCCACTGCTGGGGGCGCCAGATCAGCACCTTGGGTCATACGGTGAGACTGATCGCTCCCAACTACGTGAAGCCCTTCGTCAAACGGCAGAAGAACGATGCAGCCGACGCACAAGCCATTTGCGAGGCCGCTCAGAGGCCCACTATGCGCTTTGTCGCCGTCAAGAGCGAGGAGAAGCAGGCCTCCCCCATGGTGTTCAAGGCCAGAGACCTCTTGGTGCGCCAGAGAAGCCAGATCATCAACGCTCTACGTGGGCATCTCACCGAATTCGGCATTATCGCACCTCAGGGGCCTAGGCATATCCACACGCTCGTCGCGGCAGTCGAGGATTCGGCCTCGAGCCTTCCTGAGATCGCACGGTCCGTCTGCCGGATGCTCATTGCAACCTTGGGGGAGCTCAACCAGAAGATCGGTGAGTTGGACCGGGAGATCATGCAACGAGCCCGGCAGGACGACGAGATCCGCCGCCTGATGACGATCTCTGGCGTTGGTCCGATCACGGCAACAGCTCTGGAGGCCTTGGCTCCGGCAGCCGAGACTTTCGACAAGGGCCGGGACTTCGCGGCCTGGATGGGGCTCACACCCAAACAGAATTCATCTGGCGGGAAGCCCCGATTGGGCAAGACATCAAAGATGGGGCAGCGCGACCTGCGCCACCTGCTCATCATCGGCGCCACAGCGGTTGTCAGATCGGCAACCAGGCATGGCACGGCTGCGCACTCCTGGCTCGGGCGGATGCTGCGCTGCAAACCGCCGCTGCTGATTGCGGTCGCCCTAGCTAACAAGATGGCGCGGATTGCCTGGGTGCTGATGGCACGGGGAGGAGTTTATCGAGCTTCGGGACCTGCCGCATAGGCAGGGTAACCCGAGGGACTGCCGGAGGATGTGAGAAGGTCAAACAGAGGTTTATGGGACAACGGTTGATCAAACGAGATCAGAAGAACCAGTCGTTGGATGGGTGCCTCGAGCGCGCAGGTACATGTTGGATCTGGTCCGCGGACTTCCATAAGGGCCTGCGGCGCTTGGACAGCCGCTTCGAGAGGCCGGACACACGTCAGCACCCGATCACAGTCCCAAGATCATACGTTATGATTTTCCTTGCATTCCACGGGGCGTCCACACACATCCAGCGCCCCCTAACCTTGATGTAAGTTTCGTCGATATGCCATTTCCGGCTGACTGCACGCTTCCGGAGGTTGAAGCGGTTGAGCAGTTCGGGCGAATAGCGCACGATCCATCTGTGAATGGTCGCGTGATCGACCGAGATACCCCGCTCGGCCATCATCTCCTCGAGATTTCGCAGGCTGAGATTGTAAGCCAAGTACCACCGGATGCAGAGCAGGATTACTGAACGATCAAAATGCCGGCCCTTGAACACCACGCCCTCCACTACTGTGACGGAGGTCACCGTAGCTGAAACTCTGAAACGGAATATTTGCGACGGAACCCTTCCGCGAAGCTCCATCATGCGGCGACAGCTGTCGACCGCGAAGACGACCCTGCTCCCGGCACACGCTCACGCCGCGCTCCTACGATCCGCTTAGGCCGAGCTCTCCTTAGTCCCCCTCGGCCCTGATCCCAGTGTCGAGCCGGTGAGTTTTTGAAAAACTACTTGCAAAATGGCGTGCGATTAGACGACCCCATCAGAACCCTTCGGGACCGTACAAAGCGCTATGCCTTTTTCAGTTCGGCATACATGTTCTGCTCTGCCTTGTACCCGAGAAGGAGCTCCGTGTATCCGATGTCCCAGTCCATGCCTTCGTTGGCGGACATAGCGTTGACGACAATGCCGAATGCGGGCCAGCGGCTTGCATCGGCCTTCACGGCGGCCTCAAAGGCGCGTCCGAAATCTTCGTTGGAGAGCCACATGTTGCGATACCAGCGCAGATCCCGCCTGCCCTCATCGTCTGTAGGCTCCGGCCCAACTCCATATTTGGGGTCGCCCGCAAGATTGATGGTGCTCGCCAGGTTTTCTCCGGGTTGCGTCCAGCCGATGCGAACGGCAACCGCCGTCATGCGCCCTGCCGAATGAGCCGCCATATCCACGCAGAGGCGCTCGCTCATGAGCTTGGAGACCGCATAAGCCGTCGAATCCATGAAGCCGTGGCCCGTATCCCACTTGGTCCCGGGCGCTGGTGGGATCGATGTCGTCAGACGTCCCGGCCCTATGGTGTCAGCGAGCGGCACGTCCTTGTACCCTCCCATCACATGATTGGAGGAGGCAAAGACGAGACGGCGCACACCTGCCTTTTGGGCTGTCGCAGCCACGTTGAAGGTCATGTCGAAGGAGGCTGCGGAGTCCTCCCATGTGGCGTCGGTGTGAGGATTCTGCGCCGCAAAGTGAATGACCGCATCAATGCCGTGAAATGCTTCCTGCCAAGCGGTGCCCACCTGAAGCAGATCACCCGCCACCAGCCTCAGGCGCGCGGTGGCCTCTGGAGAGAAAGGCGCCACATCGGTCGTCATGTCGATACCAATGATCGAGCGGCACCATTCCGTGCGGGCCAGCCATTCGATGATCTTGCGCCCGAGATTTCCACCTGCTCCCGAGACGAGGACGGATCGAGGAGAATAGATATGTTCCATGCCTGAACTCTTGCGTATCTTTAAGCGGATGATCAAACGACGGCCGTGTGGCTTTTCCGTCAGAAGAATGTCCGGATGGCGCCCGCGACGTCATAGGCGCCGTCGACGACGAACATGACTTGCCATTTGTCGAATGCCGTACAGGGATGCGACACTCCCAATCCCACCATGTCGCCTACCTGGAGTGGACTGTCAGGTGGAACGGTCATGTGAGCATGCTGATCTTTGAGCCCGACGATCGTGTGTTCGCCCGGTACCTCGTGGACTCTGTCCTCTCCCAGCCGATACCAGTGAAGAGCAACGGGCAGATGCACGTCGTAGGAGAGGTCCCGTTTGCCGGCGGCCAGGATTACCTTAGTCGGTTCCGGGCGTGACTGGACATACGCCCAGACCTCCAGGGCATTCGTCGGAGAGGGGCCAAGATCGGCAAGGGCGGGCTTGCGGTGCAGCAGGCGCTCGATGGCGCGGGTGTACATCGCGGCATTGAGGCTGATGTAGCATCCGCTTCGGGTGAGCACCTGACCAGGTCGCCCCAGATCGGCAGCACAAAAAGCATCGGCCACGAGGTCGAAGAACGCCGATCCTCCCGCCGACAGGAGAACCGGTCCCTCCGCAAATAGGCTCTCCCGCGCGCAGGTTTCCGCGATCGGTACCAGATAACGTAAGAAATCCTCGATGGAAGCCTCGGTCGGGTCGGTGTTCAGCCCCTCGATTCCTTCCACGCCCCTTAGCGCCAGATGTGGCGATGCAACTTCCTCCGCACGGGCAACCGTAAGCGCCTCCTCGACGGTCCGGCAGCCCGCACGACCGCCGCGACTTCCGCCCTCCAAAAGAACGTTGAGGGGCCGGCCGGCAGGATTACGGGCAAGGGCTCCGGCCAGTATTTCGACACCGCGCACGGAATCGACGAGACAATAGAACTCGAACGAAGGATCGTTCCGCAGTTCCGAGGCCACATAGTCGATCGCCTGACGGCCGATCAGCTGGTTTGTGAGAACCACCCAGCGGTGGCCGAATGTCCTGCACACGCGGAGCTGCTGCAGAGTTGCAACCGTCATGGCCCATACTCCAGCATCAATCTGGTTCTGGAACAGCTGCGGGCTCATGGTCGTCTTGCCGTGAGGAGCGATGATGACGTCCGCTGCCTCGCAGAACTTGCGCATCCATTGCTCGTTGCGCTCCAGGGCAGACTTGCGAAGGACATCTGGCGGGAGCGCAACATCCTCCCGCAGAATGTTCCACCCTCGCCCGGCAACCTCTACAATGGGAATGTTCACTTCAGTCGAGGGCATGCCCTCGACGAGTTCGGTCAACGGCTCAAGCAAGTCTTCGATCTGCCTCATGTCGTTTCTCCCGGCAGAAATCTCGCGTATCCGCGTTCCATCCTTGGTTTCCCGATCTCAGGCGCGAGAAGGTTTGATTTTGAAATCATGGCCTTCGGGAAGAGTCTGCCCGCCATCCACGACGATTGTCGTGCCAGTGATGTAGGCCGCCTCCTCGGAGGCCAGGAATAGAACCGTGTGAGCAATGTCTCTTGGTGTTCCAAGGCGGCCGAGAGGCACGGCCTGCTCCATCATCCGGATGAATTCGGGGCTCCGGCTCGCCTGCATGCCTTCGGTCAGGATATTGCCCGGCTCGACGCCGTTGACCGTGATGCCGTCACCGGAAAACTCCAGCGCGGCGGACTTGATGAATCCATTGATCCCCGCCTTCGTGGCCGAGTAGTGTCCGTGGCCTGGGCTGGTCACGCGCGGACCGGTGATGGACGAAGTGAAGACCATTCGCCCATAGCCGTTCCTGCGCATCGGGTCGAGTGCCGCCTTGGCCGCCAGGAACGTTCCTTTGAGATTGACCGCCATCACCCTGTCCCACTCCTCGGGATCGGTGTTCTCGATCAAGGTCCAGGGATAGATGCCGGCATTCTGAACCAGGATGTCCAGCTTGCCGAAAGCATCCTGTGCCGTTTGCACGATCCGTTCTGCATGGTCGGCCTGCGAGATATCGGTTTTCACGAACCGTGCGACAGGATCGCCGCCGAGGCGCGTAACGGTCGCCTGAGCCGCCTCGACTTCCATGTCGCCAATGACGACGCGCGCCCCTTCCTCGACGAAGCGCTCCGCGATGGCGGCGCCGATGCCTCGCGCAGCCCCAATCAGGACGGCAATCCGCCCTTCCAGTCTTCCAGGCATTGTACGGCTCCTTGTTTCAGGTCAGGCTGCGACGCAGAGAGGTTTTCATCGTGTCGAGGAGGATGGCCGCGAGAACCAGTGCTCCCCTGATGACGAGTGTGTAGTGAGGCGGCATTCCCATGACGTTGATCGCAGTCGAGATCGAACTCAGGAGAAGCACGCCGGCAAAGACGCCTGACAACCTGCCGACACCGCCTTTGAGGCTCACGCCTCCGATCACGACGGCCGCGAACACCTCGAAGAGCATGCCCGTTCCCAGGTTTGCCGTCGCCCCGGCTGTGCGGGAGGCGAGCAGCCAGCCGGCGAAACCTGCGATGCTGCCGGAGAGGATGAGGGTGGTCGCAATGAGATGCCTGACCCGGATTCCGGCGCGAAATGCAGCGGTTGCATTTCCGCCGACCATGATGATGTGACGGCCGAGCGGCGTCTTCGCCAGGATAAACGCGAAGACCGCAAAGACGAGAACGGTGATCCAGACCAGTAGGGGCACCCCCACGATCGACGTCGTGGCGACCCCTCGGATTTCCGCGGGCAGGCCGTAAACGGAGCGGCCACCTGACAACGCTACGACAAGTCCACGTGCCCAGATGAAGGAGGCAAGGGTCACGATGAAGGAATTGATTTTCAGCCCTACGATGAGCCACGCATTCGATGCTCCTATCACGGCTCCGACGGCAATGGAGATGAGAAGCGACACCGGCAGGTTCAGCCAGGATGGCTCGAATGAGAATTGCAGCCCCGCGCCGTTCGTTCCGAAGATCACGGCGGTGACCATGGCCGACAAGGCCATGGTCGATTCGATGGAGAGATCCATCTCGCCGGCGATGATCACCAGGGACAGCCCGGCGGCCATGATGCCGACGAAGGTTGATTGCTCGAGAATGTTGAGAATGATGCCGATCTGAAAGAAACTCGGAATGACGAGCGAAAAGCCGGCAAGGACCACCACCAGGACGAACCAGACCAGGTTGTCGAGAATGAAACTGGCGACGGCCGCACCCTTCGGTGCTTGGATCGGTACGACCGAGGAAGACGATGAGGTCCGTGTAATCTGCATTGATCTCTCCTGGAAGCCGCACGCCGGATGCGGTAGCGGGGCTCCATGCGGGTGAGCGGACGGAACTGCTCGACAGACATGGACTTCGGCGGCAAGGCGGAACCCAGTCTTGCCACCGAAGACACTCACTCACAGGGTCACGGCTAGTCGACCGGGACGATCTTTGCGGCTGGGGCCTTCAGGTTGCCCCAGAAATTCGGATCATCCACGTTCTGCTTGGTGATGGCGGACCCCGGAATCTTCAAGTTGGGCCCCCATGCCTCGTCCGTCAGGGTCGACTTGAGACCAAGCACATCATAGGTGCCCGGCTTCAGAGGCTGTTTGGCAACAACCTTGTCGGCGAACATGGCGAGAGCCGCAGCCTGCGCATAGAGCGGCTGTTCGACCTCGACCTGCTCCCATCCCTTGCGGATCAGGTCGAGCCCGACCGGCGCGCCATTTGAACTCACCAGCATCACATCGCCCGGCTTTTTGCCCTTGGCCTCGAGGATCGCAACCACGGGAACAGCCAAGTGGGCCGCATGAACGAAGATGAGATCGATATCTGGGTTGGTCAGCAGTTGATCGGATGCAATGTCACCCGCCTTCGAGGCCTCCCATTGCAGGGCCGGCTGGCTCAGGATCTTGACATCCGGAAAGTCCTTCATCTTGGCCTCGAAGCCCTGCTGGATATCAAGCGTGTAGCTGTCGCCAGGATCTCCGAGGATCTGCAAAACCTTACCCTTCACGCTACCCTTGCGCTCCTTGAGCAATCTTTGGATTTCGCCAGCCGCGATTTCGCCGATCTCCACCGTTCCGGCAACGGAGGTGAAGTCCGACTTGGTCGACTTGATCTGCCGGTCGAAGATCATGACCGGGATCCCGGCGGCCCTCGCCTTCTCGATCCCAGGCTTCATGGCCTCGAAATCAACCGCCGCCAGCGCGATCATGCTGGGCTTCAGGTTGATGACGTCGTTCATCTGGTTCTGCTGCAGGTCCGTGCGGTTTTGCGCGTCGAGGGACACCGTCTCGTAGCCGACATTGCCCATGAAGTTCTTGATCGCCGAGACGGATTCTGTCTGGAACTCGTCCAGCAGCGTCGGAACCAAGTAGTAAACCTTGCCCTTCGACTGGGCATAGGCCACGGACGCCGAACCGGCGAGCATGAGCGCCGCCACGGCCGTCCCGATGAAGATCTTCCTCGTGAACATGTGGTTCTCCTCTGGTGAAGTTGCTTGCTCTTGTTATTGGGCAGTCCGAAGGTTGAGATCGCCGGTGATCATTCCGATGACCTCTTCGGGAGTCGTGTCCTCAGTCCGGACGTTCCCCGCAACGGTACCGTGCCGGATCACGATGATCCGGTCTGCCACTTGGAAGGCTTGCGCCATGATGTGCGTGATCACCACCACGCCGATGCCCTGGGCCGCGACGCGCTTGATGGTTTCGAGTCCACGGCGGGTCTGCTCGACGCCAAGCGCCGCAAAGGGCTCATCCAGAAGAACGAGCTTGCCGCCCCAGTGAACGAAGCGGCTGAGTTCTATGGCCTGACGTTGGCCACCCGAGAGATGCTCGACATTCGTCCGCAGCGACGGGATCCGTGTTCCGGCCTCAGCCATGGCCTTCGCCGTTTCCTCGTACATTGCACGCTCGCGCAGGACCGGGATGCCGAGAATGCGCCGCGTGAGTTCGCGGCCCATGAAAAAATTGGCCACCACGTCGACATTGGTGCAGAGCGACAGGTCCTGATAGACCGTCTCGATTCCTGCTGCCTTCGCTTCCGCGGGAGATGAGAAGTGCCGCTCGGCCCCTTCGAACAACATCTGGCCGGATGTTGCGTTCAGACCACCGGAAATGATCTTCACCAGCGTCGACTTTCCAGCACCGTTATCGCCGAGAAGGGCAATGACCTCCCCCTTCTTGATCTCTAAGCTGATGCCTTTTAGCGCCTCGATCGCACCAAATCGCTTCGTGATCCCTTCCAGCTTGAGCAATGCTTCGTCGGCCATGTTCCCCTCGCTTCTCTTCAGTGCAGGTTGCCAGTCCCGGCCACATGCACCTTATTTTCCGGCGAACCGGCCACATCGGTTTCAATCATCCAAAGAGAGCCGGCGAGGCGGTCGCCCACCTCCGTGTCGTTCGCTGGGGAGGTGACGAACAAGGTGCTCAGATCTTGACCACCGAACGTGCAAGTCGTGATGTTTCGGGTCGGGAGCTCGATGAAGCGGTCGATCTGCCCATCGGGCGCCACCCTGACGATCCCGCCGCCGTAATAGCGGCAATTCCAGATAAAGCCGTCCCTATCGATGGCAGATCCGTCGGGAATTCCGCGTTCGAACCCTGACAGGAAGATGCGGCTCTCCCCGAGATTTCCGGTTGCAGCGTCATAATCGTAGATACGCATCTCGTTCTTGGGATAATCCGCGAAATAGAACCGAGTCCTCTCGGCATTCCAGCAGAGCGTGTTCGAGATACCGATATTGAGGACCCACTCGGTCACCGTGCCGTCCGGCGCGATGCGGTGAAGAACGCCCGGCGTCCCACCTCGCTCGACCGAGCCTCCGTCAGGGGCCACATTGTTGAACATCGAGCCGACCCAGGAATTGCCGCGCGGATCAGGGCGGCCATCGTTCAGTCGCACCTCAGGCCAGCCCGAAAGCCTGAAGCCATGGTGCACGCGCTGGTCGGCAACTGCCGCAAGACAGACAGGACTGGATATCTTCATCATCGCTCCTTTCCCGATAGATCGGTTGTCCCCGCGCCCAGGCTCATCGCAAGAGCGCCACGCCACCTCCATCCGACACTTTCAGCGTCTCATGTGATGGGCCCTCGAAGAGGCGGAAGCGGTTGCCCTCCACCGCTCGCAGTGCGCACACGACAGCTCCGAGAACCGTCGAGCGGCCGCTCAGCGCCGAGATGGTCATGCGCCGTGGCGGCATCGGAATGAGAGCCGCGACCCGCTCCCGCAGGGGAGCCAGCAACTGATCGCCGGCCCGTGAAATCCCTGCGCCGAGGATCACCATCTCCGGATTGAGAACGCAGCAGATATTCGCTACTCCGCTTGCGAGTCGCCCGAGGAGCCTGTCCACGATCCTCCGTGCCGCCGTATCGCCCTCCCGCGCCGCCTGGTACACTATCTCGGCATTGACGGAAGCGCCCCTGTTCTTCGTCAGTTCGATCAAGCGCGGGCTTTCGCCGCTCTCGACGGCCCTGCGTCCGAGCCGAGCATACGCGGGACCGCCTGCCGCCCATTCAAACGATCCGAAATTGGAGGGCGTTGCGTCCTCCGGATCGGGAATGTCCATGAAGCCGACTTCCCCGGCAAACCCGTCTGCACCGCGGAAGATCTCGCCCCGGATCAGCAGGCCCATGCCGATACCTGAGCCGAGATGCAGATAAACCGCGTTCTGAACGTCCTTCGCCTCGCCCCAGCGCTGCTCAGCGAGAATGGAGAGCTGAACCTCGTTTTCGATGAAGACAGGACAGCCAAAATGGGAAACGAGCAGTTGCCTGAATGGAACATTGCTCCAGCTCGCGAATGCGGGGGCGAGTTTGAGGGTACCTGATTCCTGATCGATGAACCCCGGAACGCCAGCAGCAACAGCCCACAAGTGATCACGGGTCAGATGAGCGGACGAGAGAGCAGCGCATACAAGCTCCTCGATCGCACCCATGAACTGCTCCGGGTTCGCCATGTAGCCGGGGCTGTCCAATTGCTTCTGCTCGTATGCCACCGGATGACCAGCCAAGTCCGTCACCATGACAGCGAGCCGTGAGGCACCGAGATCCAACCCGAGCACATGACCGACATCGGCCGCGAACGAAAGAGAGGTTGCTCTCGGTCCGGGGCGCTCCTGCTTGATCGATGGGCGCTCGATCTCGCGGATGTATCCTTGAGTACAGAGATTGCTGATGATCGCATTGACGGTCGGCTTGGAGAGACCAGTGAGTTTCGCCAAGTCGGAGCGGGACAGAGGTCCCTGGTCCCGAACAGCTTGAAGGACCAAAGTGGCATTGGTCCGGCGCATGTAATTGGGCGTCGTCGCAGCTTGGCGGGTTCCATCCACTAGCGTGCCCTCCAATAGTTAGGAAAGTTAATTGTTAGGTTTCCTTTCCGTCAACTAACTCTTTTGGTCTTCAGGTGGAAAATCGTGCGAAGTAAACGTGCATTGTTTGCAAGCTCTCGGCAGGCACTGTGGCATGAGCAACTTTGTTATGCGGATTTTTCTTGCAAGCGATTGTTGTCGTCTCATGCTGAGACCAGCACGGCAATGATCCAAACCGAACCTAGCCTGGCTCGGCTGGGCACTCTGCCCTTCTAGGATAAATCCGATGGGCACCATCAAGGAGGATTTCACATTGGGCATGTCACGCTAACCTGAAGGGACGGTAATGGGCCCGATCTTGTGGATCTCAGGCAAGCACACTAGGTGCGGCTTTCCATGCCGCCACTGCCTGGAGGCGGTACAGACAGGTGGCGAGAGCAGAGCGGTGCGCGCGAGGTGGTACGAACAGGTCCTGACGGATGAAAAGATGGTTGTGAACCGCTGCAGACCTCCCGCTGACCGAAAGCCCTGCGTCATGCGCTTTCGCTTTCGCAGCGGCACGTGCGAGTTCTCTGCTCTGTTGTTCAAGCCCTTGTGGGATCGGTGCTCAACGCTTGGCTGCCTTGGTGTTGCGGCGGGCGTAAGACGGCCCGAACTTCATCGCCCAGCGCCGGACCGTCTCGTAGGAGACGACTACACAACGCTCGAGCAGCATCTCCTCGACGAGCCGCAAGCTCAGTGGGAAGCGGAAGTACAACCAGAATGCATGAGCGATGATCTGAAGTGGAAAGCGGTGGCGCTTGTCGCTGATGGGCTGGATCATGCCAGTCGATCTATACGACCCACTCTCATGCGCGAGTTAATGTGACGCCACCCCGAGAGCTCGTGCTGAAGGAGCTGCACCATCGGCTGCACAACAACCTCCGGATCGTCATCAGCCTGCTGCGCATCACGGAGAAGACCCTGGAGAACCAGCGCGACCGCGAACAACTCGCCGACCTTGGGCAACGGATTCAGGCGCTCAGCGCGCTCCAGGAGGAATTCTACCGTTCCGAGGATTTCCGCCGGGTGAATGTCGCCGGCTTCCTCGAGCGTCTGGCCCGGAACCTCATCGGATTGGCGGGAGGACGCGTGACGCTGTCCAGCGATCTGGAGGAAGCGGAAATGCTGATTGACCTGGCGGTGCCGTTCGGGTTGATGGCGAACGAGGTCATCACCAACGCCCTGAAGCATGCCTTCCCCGACGGGCGCACGGGCCATCTGTCCGTCCGGCTTACGCAAGCCGAGGAGCGGCTGGACCTGACCGTCGCGGACGACGGTGCGGGTTATGCGGGGAGTATGCGGACGGAGGGCTCCGGACTGGGCATGCGCCTCGTTCGGCGGCTTGCCGGCCAGATCGGGGCCGAGATGTCGTTCGAGGGAACCGGAACGGGGACCATATGCCGGATCGGCATTCCAATGTGAACGGCAGGCTGCGCGTCCTCGTCGTGGAGGACGAGTGGCTCGTGGCCGACTAAATCGTGGACATTCTCGAGGAGGCCGGGCACGAGGTCGTCACCGCCGAGGGAGCGCTGAGGCATCTGGAGCGGACCGCCGTTGACATCGCCGTCCTCGACATCAAGCTGAAAGGCTCCATGAGCGGGATCGACGTGGCGCGAGCGGCCCGGGAACGAGGCATCCCGCACGTGTTCATCACGGGATCGGGCGGTCCGGCCACCCGGCAAGCGGCCGAGGCCACGGGACCGGTCGGCTTCCTCCAAAAGCCGTTCAGCCCGGCGGGGTTGATGGCGCTCCTCGCAGGACCCATACGGGAGAAGGCGCACGGGAATTGACGATCCCGCGCGGCAACGAGGCGGTTAATTCCTGGCGAAGGTCTGGATCGGGTCGAGCCTGTGTGAAAACTCGAACAAGCTCAACCTTGGCGCACTATTCGTACAGCTTGATGCCTCTGACCCGGGGAAATCCCGGCCTACTCAAGCCTGTAAGACATAAACTTACTCGAAGGCGTGGCTCGGCAGCGTTTTCACACGCTCTCGGTCAACCTGAGCCCTTAGGCCAGGTTCTACGAAGGTCCTGATACGGCTCCATTCTGGAAATGCGGCGAAGGTAGCGCCACTGCCAAGGACTGACCTTCGGCACCGCTAGCAGGAATGACTGGGAAAGCACTGGACTTCGAGGTCAACTCCACGCCGTCCTGATATGAGACTTTCCAACTCGATTGGTGCCAAGTTCGAATAGCTCGCCCAAGCGGTGAGGGCTTCTTCCCCATCTGAACCAATCCGCCTCAATATCGCCGACGGTTCTTGATGTAGCGATCGAACGCAACCGCGCTGATGATGATGAGTCCGATAATGACCTGCTGGATATATGATGAGACATTGTTGAGAACGAGCCCGTTGACGAGAACCCCGATCAGCGTCGCGCCGATGACGGTCCCGGCAATTGACCCTGCACCACCGAACAGACTCGTTCCGCCGATCACCACCGAGGCGATCACCGTCAGCTCATAGCCCTGCCCCGCTACCGCCTCCGCGGAGTTGAGACGGGCATTGAGAACGAATCCAGCGAGACCTGCAAAAAACCCAACTATCACGTAGACCGAGAGAATGATTCGGTTGACCAAGATGCCAGATAATCTGGCCGCTTCCAGGTTGCCGCCGACAGCATAGACGTTTCGCCCATAGCGCGTGTGGCGCAGCACCACGTGACAGATGAGAGCGCAAAACAGGAAGAGAATTACCGGCACGGGAACCGGCCCGATCACCCCCTGCCCCCACCACCGGAAATTAGCGTCGAAGCCGGAGATCGGACCACCGCCGGAAAACCAGAGCGTCAAACCACGAAAGGCCGATAGGCCTCCCAGAGTCACGACGAAGGGTGGGACCTTCAAGCGCGTGATCGCAAAGCCTTGGATGAAGCCGCACAGCACGCCGATGCCCACAGCTGTGAGCAGCGAGGCGAACCATCCGTAGCCAGTGACCTCGTCGGGACCCAGCGAGAAGGAGTTGCCCGTCGAGCCCTTGGCGACAGCGGCAGCCACAATCGCGGAGAGCGCCAGCACCGAGCCGACGGAGAGGTCGATTCCGGCAGTGAGGATCACAAACGTCATCCCTAGCGCAATGAGGCCCGTAATCGAAATCTGGCGCATCACGTTGAAGAGGTTCGTGGGGTCCAGGAATCGGGGCTCTAAAGCCGCAAATACGGCCATCATGAGAAGGAGGAAGATGAGAGGAGCGAACCGGCTGAGCAGTTCCCAAGGAGACCGCCCCTTCCGGATCTGCGCTGCAGAGTTCACCCCAAAGGCCTGAGCCATCCTTCTCTCCATGAATTCGCGCTCTCAACCTGGTGCCTGGTCACGGTGGGCCAAGGGTCGGTCGAGTGTCATCAGAGCCATCAGCCGCTCTTGAGTCGCCTCGTCGGCCGGGATCTCCCCCGTGATACGCCCTTCCCGCATCGTGACGATCCGGTCGGAGATGGCGAGTATCTCAGGCAGTTCAGACGAGATAACCACGATGGCGATGCCGTTGGCGGCCAAGCTATCCAGAAGCTCATGCACCTCGGCCTTCGCCGCAACATCGATCCCTCGCGTCGGCTCGTCGACAAGCAGCACCTTCGGCTTCACTGCAAGCCAACGTGCCAGCACAATCTTCTGCTGGTTGCCGCCCGACAAATTCGAAATGGGCTGCTCCGGGCTTCTCATCCGAATGTTCATCAAACCGCGGAACTGTTGCAGGTCTGACTGCTCCTTGCGTTCATCGACGAAAATCCCCGCACGCAAGAAGCGGCCTAGAGACGCAATGGAAAAATTGCTCCTGATGGCCTGCTGTAGAAAAAGCGCCTGCTGCTTGCGATCCTCCGGCACAAGCCCGATCCCGAGACGAATGGCGTCGCTTGGAGAGCGGATCCTGACAGGCTGCCCATCTATTTCGATCGTCCCCGCTGCAAGCGGATCCGCGCCGAAGATCGCACGCGCCATTTCCGTTCGCCCTGATCCGACCAAACCGGCAATGCCCAGAATCTCTCCGGCGCGCGCATCGAGATCGATGTCCTGCAGCCTGATCGCCTGCGCACGTGCGCCCTCGGTGCACACCCCCCGAACGTTAAGGCGAACGGCCCCACCCGCATGCCGTGTTGATGGACGCCTGTACAGCTCCGACGCCTTACGTCCGACCATAAGCTCGATCACTGCGGCCGTTGTGAGATCGTTGCGATCCCGTGTGGCGGCGAGCTTTCCGTCGCGTAGGATCGTTAACCTATCACAGACCGTCATCGCCTCTTCGAGACGATGGGTCACAAACATGATGGATACGCCCTCTTGGCGCAGGGTCCTCATGATCACGAGAAGGCGCTGGACCTCCGCTTCCGACAGCGCAGAGGTCGGCTCGTCCATAATGATGAGCCGGGCTTTGATGGAAAGGCCCCGGGCAATCTCGACCAACTGCTGCTCGGCGACAGAGAGTTCCGCAACCGGAGTATCAGGGTCGATGTCCAGCCCCACTCGTCTGGCGATCGCCTGCGCCTCGATTCGCATTCGCTTCCAATCGATCAGGCCCCCTAGCCACAGCGGCTCGCGGCGAATGAAGATATTCTCTGCGACACTCAATTGCGGAATGAGGTTCAATTCCTGATAGATAGTCACGATACCGGCATCCTGGGCGGCCTGCGGGGTTGGCACGGCGATCTCCCGCCCATCCCATAGAATGCCTCCGGCATCGGGAGTCTGAGCGCCCGAGATGATTCTCAACAGCGTGGACTTACCCGCGCCATTCTCGCCCAGTAGGCCATGGACTTCGCCACGGGATACCGAGAGCGTCACCCCGTCGAGTGCCGTGACGCCGGGAAATCGCTTCGTGACATCGCGGATCTGCAAAAGGGGTGAGAAGTCATCCATGACGAGGTTCACAGGGAACTCGGCCGATCCGGCGTGGAACCAGCCCGGCCACCGCTACGACACTTCCGAGATGCGTTCCGCCTTATCTACATTCTCCTTGGTGATCGCCACCGGAGTGAGGAGCTTCACCTGCGTTTCCGGCTTCTTGCCGTCACGCGCGTAGGAAACAGCGATCCTCATCGCCTCGCGGCTCTGCTCGCCGGGAAACTGCTCGATCGTGGCGGCCATCTGCCCAGCGCGGATCGCCTTCAAGGCTTCCGGCAAAGCATCAAAGCCGTAGATGGCAATACCGGTGAGGTTGCGAGCCTTGACGGCTTCCATTGCGCCCAGCGCCATATCATCGTTAGCGCAGACGATCACGTCCGGCTTGCCCTTACCGGCAAGGCCTGCCTCCGTCACTGAAAGCCCTTCGGCCCGTGCGAAATTGGCTGTCTGCTCAAAGACAATCTGATACTTGTCCTTTGCTTTGTCGAGGACGTTGTGCAGACCCTTGTTGCGGTCGATGGCAGGCCCGGCACCCGGTTGTCCCTGCAGGTGAAAGATCTTAGCCCCATTAGGAAACGCTCTCATGATGGCTTCGGCCTGAGCTTCACCGCCCTTCACATTGTCGGCGCCAACATGGGCAAGGATGCCGGACACACCACGAACCTGACGGTCGATCGTGACTACGGGGATGCCAGCCTTCACCGCCTGTTCGAGGGCGGGAGCCATTGCGTTCACCTCCAGGGGTGAAATGATGATAGCGCTCACCTTCTGCGTGATAGCAGCCTCGACATCGGCGGTCTGCTTGGGAACCGAGTTCTGTCCATCGGTCTCGATCAATTGGATGTCGCCCAGCGACTTCGCCTCCGCCTGCAACTGGCGCTGCATGTGGACGAAGAACGGAAAGGACAGGCTCGGAAGAGACGTTGCGATTACAAGCGATTTCGCCTGAGCGAGAACAATCCGCCCTCCAGCGGCGGTGCTGAAAGCAAGTCCGGCGGTGAAAGTCACAAAGTTTCGCCGGGTCAGCAGAATGGACATAACTCTTCCTCCCATGGGCTTGGCCTTGTGGCCAATTGTGCCGAATATAACGCTACCCGAGAATTTGCCCTAGACTATAAAGAGTCTGGACGGCGAACCGACGAATAATCAGGTATATTTTAGGAAAATCGGCAAATTTTCTTATGCAAATCAGGAATAGTTAGGCCTTAAATGGATGCCGCATGTAATGCGAGCTTTGGGATGCTGGTGCGAGCTTGGGCAGAAACTAAGTTGCTAGGCCGGCAAATAGAGGCTGGCCATCTCAACGGGAGATCTCATGAACAAGCCACTTAACTTTCTGAGTACGCTCACGGGATGCTTTGCGGAACTGTCGCAAACCGTTCAGTAACTCAGTTCGGTCTATGCCTCCGGCAAGCTCCAGAGGTTTACGATGTTCAAAGGCCGTCACTTCGATCGCTCGGTAATCCTGCTCTGCGTGCGGTGGTATTTGGCCTACAACCTCAGTCTCCGAAATCTGGAAGAGATGATGGCTGAGCGAGGGATCACCGTCGACCATGCGACGGTGCATCGCTGGGTCATCCGGTATTCACCCGAGCTGCTGAAGCGGTTCAATCAGCGAAAGCGAACCGTCACCGCCAAGTGGCATGTCGACGAGACATATATCAAAGTACGGGGCCAGTGGCGCTATCTCTACCGTGCCATTGATAGCAACGGCGATACCGTCGAATTCTGGTTCAGCGAGCGGCGCAATCTAACTGCGGCGAAACGATTTCTTCGAAAGGCCCTTAAGCGGCATGGCCGTCCCGAGAGGATTGTCTTCGATGGCAGTCAGACCAACCGCGAAGCGATCCTGTCGTGCGATACCGTAGATCGGCTCCAGAGAAGATTGCAGTGAGATCCGAACCCCATTCGCATTCGACACAGTGCCTACCTGAACAATCGCATCGAACAGGATCATCGGGCTGTCAAGGGACGGATCCGACCGATGCTCGGGTTCAAGTCGATGGCGTCCGCTCGGGCGATCCTGGGCGGCATTGAGATGGTTCACATGATTCGCAAAGGACAGGCGAAGTACGCCTGCAATCTGCAGCCCTCTCTCGCCGAGCAGTTCAACATCCTGACTGCGTGAGGCCTGCGCGGGAAATAGCCCTCTTTCTGTCGTCACTGAAAATTCGCGACAGAGCCGCTTGAACTCGGGGGTGAATTCTCGCCTGGTCTTCGTCATCAAACACCTTCCCGCTCCCGCAGGAGCGTATCAGAGGTGTCCGTCAAAGCGAGCGAGGATCACTCGATAGTGACTCAATGGCTTGGGTGAGTCCCCTACCTAGTGTCCGGTCCAGCGGTGTAGGAAAGCGTGGTCAATCGAGATGCAACGCCCGGCCATCACTTCCTTGAGGTCTCTCAAACTGCCTCACGCCGGATTCAGAGCTGCGCCTTTCAGAGCCAGCATCTGACGCGCTTCCGCGGGGCTCGCAACTCGGTAGCCAAGCTCCTCGACCAGGCGGCGGATCTTGCGGACTTGCTCCGCATTGCTCGTGGCAAGCTTGCCGCGCTCGATCATGAGGTTGTCCTCAAGGCCGACCCGCACGTTGCCGCCCAGGATAACGCTCATGGTGCCGAGCGGGAACTGCTGGCGCCCGGCGGCAAGCACGGAGAACTGGTAGTCCGTTCCGAGCAGGCGGTCGGCCGTAGCCTTCATGTGCATGAGCTGCTCGGGCGCGGCGTCGATCCCACCAAAGACACCGAGGACGAACTGGAGGAAGACAGGTCCTTTGAGCAGGCCACGCTTGCGATAGAAGGCCACCGTCTGGATATGGCCGACATCGTAGCATTCGAGCTCGAAGCGCACGCCTCGGCCGTCACCGAGATCGGAGAGGATCGTCTCGATATCCTTGAACGTGTTCTGGAAGATGATGCTGCGCGTCGCCTCCAAGAACTCGGGCTCCCAATCGTGTCGCCATGCTTCGTAGCGCTCGGCCATGGGAAAGAGCCCGAAATTCATCGAACCCATATTGAGCGAGCACATCTCCGGTTCAACCCGCCGCGCCGGAGCGAGGCGCTCGTCGATGCTCATGCGAGAGCTGCCGCCCGTCGAGACGTTGAGGACCGCGTCGGTCTCCCGGGCGATGGTGGATAGGATCTCCTCGAACAGCGCCGGATCGGCGCTCGGCATGCCGGTCTGCGGATCGCGGGCATGAAGATGGATGATCGCCGCGCCGGCCTTGGCTGCGTCGATCGCCTGACGCGCGATATCCTGCGGCGTCACCGGAAGATGCTCGCTCATGGTCGGCGTGTGGATCGAGCCCGTGATGGCGCAGGTGATGATGACGGGCTTGCTCATGCGGCGTCTCCGTAGCCGAGGCCGGTTTCCTTCGCGAAGGTATCGAGGCTGTCCACGAGGATGCCCGTGATCTCGTCGATCTGGTCATCGGTGACGATGAGCGGCGGACAGACGAGGAAGTGGTCACCCAGGCGGCCGCCGCGGGTGCGCCGCGAATAGATGATGAGGCCCTTGTTGTAGGCGATGTCCACCAGCCTGTTATGGGCGTTGAGTTCGACAGGGAGCGGCTCCATGGTCTCGCGGTCCGACACGAGTTCGAAGGCGAGCAGCAGGCCCTTGCCGCGCACGTCGCCGACGAAGCCGTAGCGCTGCATAAGGGCCTGGAGCCGGACCTTCAGCTTGTCGCCCTGCACCTGCGCCGCGTCCACGAGCCCGAGGCGGTCGATCTCGTCGAGCACTGCGAGGCCCGCCGCGCAGGCAAGCGGATTGCCCGCATAGGTGAAGCCGTGAATGAAGCCGCCGCTGTCGATGACCGCGTCCGCGATGCGCCGGTCCGCGACCATCGCGCCGAGCGGCACGTAGCCCGCGCCGAACCCCTTGGAGAAGGCGATCAGGTCCGGCCTCATGCCCCAGTGATCGCAGGCGAGATATTGGCCGGTGCGTCCCGCGCCGCTCATCACCTCGTCGGCGATCAGCAGGATGCCGAACTCGTCGCAGATCCGGCGGATCTCCCCGTAATAGCTGTCGGGGGCCACGAGCGCGCCAGTCGACGCGCCGCCGACCGGCTCCATGATGAAGGCCAGCACCGTCTCGGGCCCCTGCCGGAGGATCTCGTCGCGCAGGTAGCGGGCGTATTTCAGGCCACGCTCGTGGTCGCTCAGATCGTCACGGTCGAGATAACAGGTCGGCGCAGGGATCTTGGGCATCTCGTGCATCATCGGCGAGAACGGCGCGCTCATGAGCGACATGCCGGTGACGCTGAGCGCTCCGAGGCTCGATCCGTGATAGGAGGGGAAGCGGGAGATCACCTTGAACCGTGAAGCCTCGCCCGTCGCAATCGCGTATTGCCGGGCCAGCTTCAGGCAGCTTTCCACCGCCTCGGATCCTCCGGACACGAAGAAGACTCGGTCGAGTCCCGGCGGCATCCGTTCCGCGATCCGCCGGGCGAATTCCTCCGCGGGCTCGTTCTCGAAATGCAGCCGGTAGCCGAAAGTGGATTTCTCCATCTGGCGCCGCATCGCTTCGAGGACCACCGGATTGGAGTGGCCGATGTTCGACACCATTGCGCCGCTCGACCCGTCGAGATAACGCTTGCCCGAGACATCCCACAAGTAGACGCCTTCGGCGCGATCCAGGAGCGGGCGACGCAACCGCGTCTGATAAAACAGGTTCGACATGGTGGCTGGTCCTATTCCCCTCGTTTCGTTCCGCCGGAACGCTCTGGGCTGCTTTTAAGAAACATGGCTCGACAGGAATGAGCAAATAAATAGGATGAACCATCCTCATTCAGGAAAGGAATGGTTCGGCGTAATGCGGGGACGGGTACAAAGATTCGTATGGACGATGGACTGGAATCTCCTGCGGACCTTCATGGTCATCGTGCAGGAGAAGGGAATCACGTCGGCGGCCGAGAAGCTGCGCCTCAAGCAGCCGACGATCAGCAATGCGTTGCGCCGCCTGGAGGGGCATTTCGACTGCCGGTTGATCGAGCGCCGTCCGGGGATCTTCGAGGTGACGCCTGCGGGTCAGCGCCTCTACGCGGAATGCGTGGTTCTCTTCAACACCGTATCGGGTCTCCACGCCCTCGTGCACGACCAGCCCGACGAGGTGACGGGCCGGATCGAGATGGCCTTCGCAAGCCATGTGGTGTGTCCCTTCCTGGACGAAGCGCTCGCGGAATTCCACCGCCACAATCCGCGCGTCACCTTCGCGACTTCGGTGCTCTCCAGCCAGGAGGTGATAACGGCGGTCGCCCGGAAGGATGCGGCCTTCGGGGTCTGTCTGATGCATGAGCGCAATCCCAAGCTGCAGTTCCAGCCCCTCTACCGAGAGAGCTTCGGATATTTCTGCGGCCGCCAGCACCACCTGTTCGGCAAGCGCGGGGTGAGCATGGAGGATCTGCGCGCCGAACCATATGTCTCGTTCAAAACGGACCAGATGGCGGATGCCCTGTGGCCCATCGCCATGCTCCGGCAGCAAGAGGAATTCACCGGCCTGGTCATCGGTACCTCGTCGCACTTGGAAGAGGTCAAGCGGCTCATCATCGCCGGCTTCGGCTTCGGCCCGCTTCCGATCCACGTGGTCGAGGACGACGTGCGCAATGGCCTTCTCTGGCGGCTGCCGCCCTACGAGAATCCGCCTGAGATCATCGTCTATCTGGTCTATGATCCGACCGCTCGGCGCAGCAGGGCCGAAGCGCTCCTGCTGGAGCGCCTGCTGACCCAAATCGACGCGACGCCGCTGGAGCGGCGAACCTACCCGTCCGTCGCTTGACGACAAATCCAGACGAGGGCGGACACACCCGCCCCGGCCTTCCGCGGAAAGACATGAGACGAGCGGCAGCGCTTCCGCTCCCCAGCCCGCGATCCCGCGCTTCTTATGCCCGCTTCAGCCCGACCCGCCGGCTTGCCTGTTCGGGCCAGCCCAAGCGGTCGGAGGCTGCCTTCCAGGCTGTCAGGCGCCCGGCGATCGTCTCGGGCATCGGTGTGGAGCGGCGCTGATCTAGGTTCACGTGCATCGTCACGACTTCCAGGCTCGCTGCCAGAAATCCCTCCTCGATACTCCTGATCTGATGGAAGAGATGAAGGCGCTTCGCGTCGAAATCGAGCAGGCGCGTCTCGATCGCGAAGGGCGCGCGGGCGGGAAGCTCGCGATGGAACACGGTATGCAGCTCCAGTGCGAAGGTCGAGCAGCGCTCCCGTGTCCGGTATTCCGGATCGATTCCGATGCGGTGGAGCCATGCAACCGATGCGATGTCGAAGGCCGTCACATAGGCGGCATTCGTCATGTGGCCGTTGAAATCGATCCACTCGTCACGAACGGTCTCGCGGACCGAGATCCAGGGAGCTTCCATGAACCCGCTTTCAAAATTAATGGATATACGGCCTATGGGAGCCGTCAGGCGCGCTCAAGGCCGCACCATTCCGCTGTGAAGAGCGCAAGGACCTCGCCGACGTGGAGGATGCTGTCAAGCGAGACCCATTCGTCGATGCCATGATAGCTGCCGCCACTCGGTCCATAGCAGGTCGCGGGCGTTTCCCCGTAGAGCTCGAAGAAACGTATGTCGGTCGTCGCCGTGGAGGCGAGCGTCGTCGGATCCGAGCCCATCACGGTCCGGTGAGCCTGCGCGAGCACCCCCATGAAGGGCGCGCCGCGATCGACGACGCATCCCTCCGCCTGGAAGCCCCGATAGGAAATCTCGATATCCGAATGCGCAAGCGCCGGATGCCGTGCCCGCGTGGCTGCGATGGTCTCTTCCACCATCATCCTGACGCTGGCGAGCGGAGTGCCGGGATAGAAACCGACCCGCACCAGCATGGTGGCGGAGCACGGCACAGTCGAGCCCCAATCGCCCCCCTCGATGCGCCCGAGATTGAAGTTCAGGGGATGGGGATTTGCGGCGAATTCCGGATGACGCAGGCTGTGCTGGTTCCACTCCGCCTCCAGCTCCTGGAGAACCTGGAAGAGCATGTGGCAGGCCAGGATCGCGTTCGATCCGACCGAGGCCTCGAGCACATGGGCGGGCTTGCCGATGACGCGGACGGTGACCCACATGACGCCGACCTGCGAGGTCATGATGGTCTGCCCGAAGGGCTCGGGGATGATGGCCGCGTCCGCTCTCTCTCCACGCGCCACGCAGGCAAGCGTCCCGTTGCCGGTGCATTCCTCCTCGATCACGGACTGGAAGGACACGGGCGCCGCCGGCGCGAAGCCGAGATCGCGAAGCGCTTCGAAGGCGAGGCAATAGGCGACAAGGCCGGATTTCATGTCGCCCGCGCCGCGTCCGTAGAGGCGCCCGTCCCGCTCCGAGAGTTCGAAGGCGGGAGAGGTCCAGAGCGATGCCTCGCCCGGGGGCACCACGTCGATATGTCCGTTGAAGATGAGGGAGCGCCCGGCGGGCCGGCCCCGGGGCGCATGCCGGGCGACCACGTTCGGGCGGTTCGCATAATCCGGCATGACCGGGGGCGAGAAGCCCGGCAAATCGCGGATGGCGCTCAAATCCACGTCGAAGGTCTCGACCGCAAGGCCCATCTCCGCGAAGATGTCCGCCATGATCTCCTGCCCCTGTCGCTCGCGTCCGAGGGTGGTGTCGGCGCGCACGAGCCGGCGGAGGCGCTCGACAGCTTGGTCGCGGCGAGCCGCGACGGCCGCGTGCAGGTCTCGCCTGAAGGTCTGGTCCTGGTGCATCGTGTCCTCGGCGGATGAAGAGTGAATCTGACGCGGGCCGGAGGCCGGCTGGTTCCGGAGAGCACAGCCGGGCGGGACGGGAGCGTCAAATAAAAACGGCCAATGCGTCACATTCTCACGCTCTATGAAGAGGCTCGCCCGACCCATTCATCAAAGCAATCAGACTTATTTCAAATATCTATTTGCGAAATGCTCCCACGGCCCTTCTTCTAGGACAGGGACCGCATCAGAAAAGCGGCCGCCACCGGCTTCCTCCCCGAGAGCCGGCATGGTCGACACGAGGGCGTTCGGGGCTGGGAGAGTAGGCAATGTCAAGGTTCTCGCCACGTCGCGTCGCCGCAGGCCTTTCGGTCGCGCTGATGCTCGTATCCGCGGCTGCATCGGCCGATGGGCTGAGCGAAGTCAAAAAGAGCGGCGAGCTGAGCGCTGCCATGAGCGGTGCCTATCCGCCGTTCAACTTCATCGACTCCCACACAAACCAGGTGGTGGGCTTCGACGCGTCGATCGCCGAAGCTATCGCAGAGCGCCTCGGCGTGAAGGCCAAGGTCGTCACGACCGCCTGGGACGGCATCATCGCCGGGCTTCTCGCCAGCAAGTACGATTCCATCATCGGCAGCATGACGATCACACCGGAGCGCGAGAAGGCGGTTGATTTCGTCGGCCCCTATTATCATGCGGGACGTGGCGTGTTCGTCGCGGAGGGGTCGCCCGTCAAGAGCCTCGATGTCCTCAAGGGCAAGACCGTCGGCGTGACCCTCGGCGAGACCCACGAGAAATGGGCGCGTCAGCAGGGCGGCTGGACGATCAAGACTTACAAGGGCCTGCCGGAGCTTCTCCTCGAGCTCAAGGCCGGGCGCGTCGACGCCATTATCGCCGACAACGTGGCGGTCCTCGTTGCGGCCAAGAACAGCGGCGACAAGGTCATGCAGCTCAGCACGCCCGACATCGAGGGCGGCAGCGTCGGGATCGGCATCGCCATTCGCAAGGGCAATCCCGAGCTGAAGGCCGCGATGCAGAAGGCTCTGGACGACATCATGGCAGATGGAACCTACGAGAAGATTTCCATGAAGTGGATTGGCCGCGACATTCGCTGATCTCGAATCCGAGCCCACAGAACCTCAGGGCCATTCGCCCTGAGGTTCCTTTTTCGAGATCACCCTCGCGCCCCGGGAGCCGCTCATGGATTTCGGACTGATAACCCGCATCGTCCCATTCTTTCTCGAAGCAGCCCTCGTCACGGTTGAACTGTCGGTCCTGTCGCTCCTCCTCGGGCTGTCCGTCGCGGCACTGCTGACGGCCGGGAGGCTGTCGGCCTCCGCGCTTCCGCGCGCGGCTGCGACGGCGTATGTGAGCGTGATGCGCGGCACGCCCTGCCTGATCCAGCTCTTCATGCTTTACTTCGGCGGCCCGCAGGTCGGCATCCATCTCAGCGCCTTCGCGGCCGGCGCCATCGGGCTCGGCCTCAACATCGCAGCCTATATGTCGGAGTCCATGCGCGGCGCGATCCTGGCGGTGGACCGGGGACAGGTCGAGGCGGCGCGCGTCATCGGGTTCAGCCGCTCCCAGACCATGCGGCTCGTGGTTCTGCCCCAGGCGGCCCGTCTCATGATCCGCCCGCTCGGCGTGAATGCGGTCGCGCTCGTGAAGGGCACGGCCCTCGTCTCGACGATCTCGGTCGTGGAGCTCACCTATACGGCGCAGCGTTTCATCGGCTCGACCTACAAGCCGTTCGAGATATTCGCCGTCAGCGCCGTGATCTACATGGTGATCATCTACGCTCTCGCGAAGGCCGTCGACGCTCTCGACCGCCGCTACGCAGCTGCCTGACGGAGGCCTGACTTGCAAGGCTTGGATTTCAGCGTCGTCTCGCCCTACCTCGACGTGATCTGGACAGGCGTGGCGTGGACCGCGGTCATCACGGGGATGGCTTCCGTCGTGAGTGTGGCTGGCGGCGTAGTCCTGGCCGTGGCCGTGCTCTACGCTCTATCTATCGTCGCCTATCCGGTGCGCATGTTCAGCTGGGTCTTCATGGGAACCCCGCTTCTCCTGCAGCTCTACCTCATCTATTTCGGACTCGTGCAGATCGGCATTGACATCCCGGCGCTGGCGGCCGGAATCATCGGTCTCGGCCTCCACTTCGCGGTTTACAACGCGGATATCATCCGCGCGGGTATCCTCGCCGTGGACATGGGCCAGATGGAGGGCGCACGCACCATCGGCTTCTCGCGCTGGCAGGCACTGCGCTATGTCGTGATCCCGCAGGCACTTCTCAACACGGCGCCGCCGATCGGCAACAACCTGATCGCGCTCCTCAAGGAATCCGCGATCGTATCGGTGATCGGCGTCGCGGAGCTGGTGCATTCGTCGCAGCTCGCCATCAGCGAGACCTACAGGCCCTTCGAGTTCTACGTTCTTGCGGCCGTGCTGTACTACGTCCTCAACCTAGCCCTCGAGGGCATCCTCAAAATTGTCGAGACAAGAGTGGAGGCGATCCGATGAAGGGCGTGGAGAACAGCGGCGGCGCGCCGTCGCCGATGGTGCAGGTGATCGACGCGCACAAGTCGTTCGGGCCCCTCGAGATCCTGAAGGGGATCAACCTCTCGGTTGGAAAGGGCCAGATCGTCGCCATCATCGGGCCCAGCGGCTCGGGCAAGAGCACGCTCCTGCGCTCGATCAACCACCTTGAGAAGCTCGATCGCGGCGAGGTCTGGGTGGACGGGATCCAGGTCAACAGGCCACTCAGTGGCCGCGCCTTCGAACAGCACATCAACCATGTGCGCCAGCACATGGGCATGGTGTTCCAGCAGTTCAATCTCTTCCCGCATATGACGGTCAGCCAGAACATCACGGCCGGGCCGATCAAACTGCGCAAGATGCCCGCTGCCCAGGCCCGCGATCTGGCGATGGAGCTGCTCGGGAAGGTCGGACTGCAGGACAAGTTCGACGTCTATCCATCGAAGCTGTCGGGCGGGCAGAAGCAGCGCGTCGCCATCGCCAGAGCCCTCGCGATGGCGCCCTCGGTCATGCTCTTCGACGAGGCCACTTCGGCGCTCGACCCTGAACTGGTCGACGAGGTCAACCTGGTGATGAAGCAGCTTGCCAAGGAGCACATGACCATGATCATCGTCACGCACGAGATGCGTTTCGCCAGCGAAGTCGCGGACCGGGTGCTGTTCATGGACGGGGGCGTGGTGGTGGAGGAGGGCCCTCCCAGTCAGATCTTCACGAATCCCACCATGGACCGCACACGGGCGTTCCTCAAGAAGCACTTGGCCACGTGAGCGGCCGCAGGAGACACGATAGAGCCATGATGGACAAGAGCTTTCCCGATTTCGGCCTCTCCCACGAGGAGCGGCGTCGCGCCGTGCTCGGCCACTATTACGAGCAGCCCGGCATGGACGGGACGCGCGGCGAGATCTGGTGCTACACCGACCGCTATTCCTATCGGGCCGGGGATATCGTCACGCTCTTCGTCAGCTCCACGGCCGAGCGTTACCGGCTCGACATCGTGCATGACGGCGGCAGCGAGACCCCGGTCGTGACCGTCGAGGGCCTGAGCGCCCGTTGGCAGGATACGCCGGACCAATGCTCCGTCACCGGCTGCGGTTGGACGGATTCGCATGCCTTCCGCATTCAGCCCGAATGGCCCTCGGGCGCCTACCGCATCACCTTGACGGCGGAGGGCCGCGACGGAAGGCTGATCCGCTGTCATCATCTTTTCATCCTGCGTCCTGATGCCGGGGCGAAGCCCGGGCGGGTCCTTCAGGTGGCGGCGACCGGCACCTGGACCGCCTACAACACGTGGGGCGGCTCCAATCACTACCAGGGCCTCACCGGCCCGAAGCGCAACCAGTACGCGCCAGTGGTCAGTATCGAGCGGCCATTCTGCCGCGGCTTCGTGGTACTTCCGCCGGATGCCCCGCGCGTGCCTCTGGACGTCCCGGTCCCGCCCGCCATGCCGCCGCGCTATCCGCACATGGAATGGGCCTACGCCCACGGCTACAGCAAGAAATACGCCTCCTCCGGCTGGGCGAGTTACGACAGCCATTTCTTCCGTTGGGCGGAACGCGCCGGCTACGCGGTCGATCTCGCGAGCCAGCACGAGTTGCATTTCACGCCGGAAATCCTCGATGGCTACGATTGTGTCGTCTTCGTCGGGCACGACGAGTACTGGACATGGGAGATGCGCGACGCGGTCGAGAGATACGTCCGCAACGGCGGCAAGGCCGCGCGCTTCGCCGGGAACTTCATGTGGCAGACGCGCCTGGAGGACGGAGGCCGCCGTCAGATCTGTTACAAGTACCGCGCCGAGGAGGATCCGATCCTCGAAGGCGGCGACCTGACGCGCCTGAGCACCTCCTGGGAGGACCCGCGGATCGGCCGTCCGGGCTCGCAGACCTTCGGCCTCATAGCGACACGTGGGCTCTATGTGGGCTGGGGCGGCTGCGCGCCCCGTGGCGTCCGCGGCTTCCCGATCTACCGGCCGGAGCATTGGGCCTTCGCCGGGACGGGGATCTACTACGGCGATCTCCTCGGGGCGGATTCCCACATCTTCGGATACGAGGTCGACGGCCTTGATTACGTCATCGAGGGTGGCCTGCCGCGGCCCGCCGAGGGCAGCGGCGCACCGGACGGCCTTCAGATCCTCGGGTTGGGGATGTCGTCTCTCAAGGAGGAGAGTGCTGATATTCCGGCGGACGATCAGTTTCTCTCCGATGAGGATGCGCGCTTCGTCGCCCGTACGCTCGTGGGCAACGACGGGCTCGAGGCGGTCGACAAGATCAAGCGCGGCGCCGGCATGATCGTCAATTTCCCCATGGGGCGGGGCGAGGTCTTTCATGCGGGTACCTGCGAATGGGTTGCTGGCCTTCTGCGGCAGGACCCCATGGTCGGGCGCGTGACCGCCAACGTCCTTGATCGCTACCTTAGCGGACACTGAGCGGATGCCCATGATCCGGGATGCACGACTGGACGACCTCGACACAGTCGCCGCAATGCTACGGCGACTGGGGCATCACGTGGGCGCCAAGCCGAAGGTGGCCGCGGAGGATCTCGCGGTTTTCGGCCCGCACGGGCGCGGGGACTTCACGATGCTCGTGGCGGAAGGTGAGAGCGGCATTCTCGGCATCCTGCTCTATTCCATCGTGTTCTCGGCGTGGCGCGGACGTCCGGGCATTTACGTGTCGGACCTCTACGTGGAAGAGGCTGCGCGCGGTCTCGGGCTCGGCACGCAACTCTTGCGCGCCGCCGTTGCGAGGGAACTGCCGCGTGGCGCTGCCTATCTTAAGCTCGACGTGGACCGGAAGAACGAGACAGGTCTCGCCTTCTACGAGAAGCGTGGCTTCAGGCGCCGCGATTCCGACCACACGATGATGTTGGACGAAGACGCTATGCGGCAGTTGTGAATTCGGGGCCGCCCTACGCCCAAAAGGGCTACGTCAGTGAAAAGTGGACCCCGTTCTCCGCTTGAACGATGCGCTCTTCAAGGGAGTAGAGTATCGGATAGGCCCCAAAGTGCACATCCATTTTTGGGTCCGATGCTCTAAAGATCAGCGACACGCTGCTGTCGTCGAGGAGCCCGACAGCGTCCCCAGAGCGCCGCGCCTTTGTCGGTCATGAAGATCGTGACGACGAGGCCAGAGCTGGCTTGGATCCGTCGCAAACTTTTCGTTTCAGAGTTTCAGCTACTGTCCCCTGGGATTAATGACGGGGTGTGGCGTGTTCAAGGGCAGGCATTTTGACCGATCGGTGATCCTGCTCTGCACCCGGTGGTACTTGGCTTACAATCTCAGCCGCCAGAATTTGGAGAAAATGATGGCTTAGCGCGGCATCTCAATCGATCACGCGATGATTCATCGATGGGTTGTCCGGTACTCACCTGAACTTCTGAAGCGCTTCAATGCTCGCAAGAGAATTGTCACCAGCAAGTGGCGCATCGACGAAACTTCCATCAAGGGCAGAGGTCGCTGGACGTACCTTTATCGAGCTATCTACAGCAGCGGTGACACGGCTGAGTTTTGGTTCCGCGAACGGCGTAACCTCACTGCTGCCAAGCGGTTCCTGCGAAAGGCGCTCAAGCGGCATGGCCGACCGGAGCGGATCGTCATCAATGGCAGTCAGATCAATCGTGAGGCAATCTTGCGGTGCGATGCAGAGAGCCGTCTGCGGGACCGATCAAGGCGTGGGCTAACGCCAATCCGCATCCGGCAGAGCCGCTATTTGAATAACCGAGTTGAGCAGGATCATCGGGCTATCAAGCGGCGGGTCCGACCGATGCTCGGGTTCCAGTCCGTGGCCACTGCCCGTGTGATCCTCGGCGGTATCGAGATGGTGCACATGATGCGTAAGCAGCAAGCGAAGTACGCCGGAAATCCGCACCTGTCATTAGCAGAGCAATTTGAGCTGCTTGCGGCCTGAGCCGGCGGCAGAGCCCCGGCCAGCTTCTCGCCCTCGCTTCAGATTTGCGACGGAGCCGTTCGGGCGAGTACCGGACAACCCAGCGATGCACGGTCGCGTGATCAACGGAGATGCCGCGCTCGGCCATCAGCTCTTCCAAGTTCCGGAGGCTGAGATTGTAAGCGAGATACCACCGCACACAGAGAAGGATCACTGATCGATCAAAATGCCTGCCCTTGAACACGTCATCCTCCGTCCCCTGAACCAAGGTGGCATGAGCTGAAACTCTGAAACAAAAAGTTTGCGACGGAGCCGAGCCACGCGGCGCTGCCATGACGCAGGAAGGCAATTCCGCCAAGCGATTGGCTTGCCGGCGGACCGTGATCGTCGGGGTAGCGATGCGACCCCGAACGGGAGTTCCCGGAGCCCCCCAAGCCGCCCTGCCCCAGTCTGGCTCACCATGGACAACACCAACGAACATTTGTTTACTTCTCTCAATCACATTCGATACCGGCATCCGCCGAGCAGAGGGTTGTTGCCCTCTCGTCTGAGTTCGGTTGCGCCAGGCCAGGAGGGATCCGGATGAGCGTGCCTCGGAGAACCGTCGCGATCTTGTTTGGTGGCCGCTCCGCGGAGCATGAGGTCTCCAAGATGTCGGCCGCTAGTGTCCTCCGCGCTCTTGATCCAGAGCGATACGACATCGTTCTCATCGGAATCGATCGAAATGGACGTTGGCTGCTTTGCGACAGCCGCAACGGTGCTGGAGCGGGGGAGCAGCGGCTAGAGCTGCCGGACAACGCTCCGCAGGTCGCCCTCGTCCCAGGGAGCGGGGGTGGAGTCATCGTCCGCGATGGCGCAGCCAACGGCCTGGAGAGCCTGCGTCTTGACGTGGTCATCCCGGTTCTCCATGGGCCGAACGGAGAGGACGGAACCGTTCAGGGGCTCCTGGAATTGGCCCAGGTCCCTTTCGTGGGCTCCGGCGTACTGGGCTCGGCCGCCAGTATGGACAAGGATGTGACCAAGCGCCTCCTGCGCGATAGCGGTCTCCCAATTGTGCCGTTCCTGACCATGACGCCCCGCAGCCGGATGGACTACCAGGCTGCAGCCGAGGCGCTCGGATCGGCCGATCTTTTTGTCAAGCCCGCCAACATGGGCTCGTCCGTCGGTGTTTCCCGGGCCCGGTCGGCTGAAGAGTTCGACAGCGCCTGCGCGCACGCCTTTCGGCACGACGGCAAGGTCCTCGTGGAGAGGAGCGTTGCCGGGGCAAGAGAGATCGAGTGCGCTGTCCTGGAAGATGCGTCCGGCGAAGTTCGGGCGTCTCCTCTCGGAGAGATCGAGCCCGCGGATCGCCATGGCTTCTACAGCTACGATGCGAAATACACCGATGCGAATGGCGCGCTCCTGTGCGTCCCGGCCGACCTTGCTGCCGAACAGGCGGAGCGCCTGCGGGATCTTGCCATCGCAACCTTCCGGGTTCTCGGCTGCGAGGGATTGGCGCGTGTCGACTTCTTCCTCGATCCGCGGCAGGACGGCGGCCTGTTCGTGAATGAGGTGAACACCTTCCCCGGCTTCACCTCGATCAGCATGTATCCAAAGCTCTGGGAGGCTGGTGGCCTGTCCCAGCGGGAGCTCATGGAGGCCCTGATCGCGCACGCTCTGGCCCGCCATGAGCGTCGGAATGGTCCTGGGAACCGATGAGACGCGCTGAAGGAGCTGTCCCGCTCTTGAAGGCGGCGACTTATCGCGGAACGATTTTCACTGTTGGCGCACCCGGCATGTTCCACCGGAACAAGACGAGGTGCCACAGGCCGCTCGCCGTCCGGGAAGGATCGATCAAGCCATGTGCGCCGGCTCTCTCCAGGTGTGCTCTTACGCCCCAGGAGGTTGGCACTCCGCCGTTTGCGACCAGTTCCTGCCAAGGGGCCAGCGCATCGCCACGGCGGATACCCATCTGCTCACAAGCCCGATCATCCCGGAGATCGAAGATGGAGTGAGCCTCAACCGCCATTGCGCAGACTGTCCTTCGCGTCCCCGCGGGCAGAGGATGAGCCTGCATCGCAGCAGCAACACCCTCTTCCGTTGCGCTCATATAGAGCGTTCGTTGGCCGGGCTTGGAGTAGCGGCCAGCTGCGATCGATCCACGGAGGCTATCGGCGCTTCCATCAGCCACTATCGCCCTGTAGAAGGTGCCATTCACGCTGACGAATACGCGTGAGGCCTCCGGGATGATGTCTGGCATCACTGTCTACCTATAGCGTGCTGGAAAGGCAGCATCCGAGCAGTTCGGGATACAGAATACAAGCACCTTACACGCTGACAAGAGACATACGAGGGCGCCCTTTTCAACGACGTACCCTTCCTGTGATAGTCTTTGCTATCGAGCTCCGTGGATTTCCGGTCCACACGGCCCTGCTAGGCACTTGCCGCACAACTCGTCACGTTACGCTACCTGATTGATATTCACCGTCGTGGAAAATCCATGGTCGTCAGAGGCTTACCCCCTGGACGGAGGTCATTGCCGCCGAATGCCGGATAGAATTTTGGTCAAAGTGACTCCGGCGGTCGACCTCGCATGAGGTCGAGTGCTTGTGGAAACTTATGATCGCGACATCCCAGATTGAGACTTGCAAGCCTCAATCTGGAACCGGCTCAAGGACTTTCTGAAAGCAAATCGTCCGTGTATCGCGGTAGCCGAGATGCTCGTAAAATTCCCGGACCGGCGCATTATCTTCGCGGACGAGGAGATTGAGCTTCCATATTCCCTTTTCGGAAAGCCAGTTCTCGGCTGCGGTCATGAGGATGTGTCGCAAATTGCGAGTTGTACCGAAGCATCGGAGCGATTTTCACCGAACTTTACGCGACTAGTCGCTCGAACTGCTCCGCAAGTGACAGGTTCGAATTGCAGGCGTACTTTGCCTGTCCTTTGCGCATCATGTGGACCATCTCGATGCCGCTTAGGATCACACCCGCACTAGCCATAGATTTGAACCCAAGCATGGGACGGGCTCGCCTTTTGACGGCTCGATGATCCTGCTCAATCTGATTTTTCAAGTAGCGGCTCTGTCAGATCCGGATCGGCTTCAGCTCGTGCCTCGACCGGTTCTGAAACCGATCTGCTATGTCGCAGGACAGGATGGCCTCGAGCTTGGTCTGGCTGCCGTCGATGACGATTCTCTCAGGCCGGCCGTGCCGCTTCAGGGCTTTGCGCAGGAACCGTTTGGCCGCCGCCAGATTGCGTTGTTCGCTGAACCAGAGTTCGACCGTGTCTCCGTTGGTGTCGATTGCTCGGTAAAGATACATCCAGCGACCCGGACCTTGATATAGGTCTCGTCGATGTGCCACTTGCCGGTGACGGCTCGCTTGCGACGATTGAACCGCTTCAGCAGCTCAGGTGAATACTGGACAACCCATCGGTGAATGGTCGCGTGGTCAACCGAGATGCCGCGCTCGGCCATCATCTCCTCAAGGTTTCGCAGGCTCAGATTGTAAGCGAGATACCACCGGACACAGAGTAGGATCACGGATCGATCAAAATGCCTGCCCTTGAATACCTGTTCCTCCGCCGCTGGGACCTCCACCCTAGTAGCTGAAACTCTGGAACAAAACGTTTGCGACGGAACCCAAGGCCTACGATCATCAGCGCTGCCGTGCGGAATGCCGGCGGCGCTCCATCATGCCCAGAATTGCCCGCCGCGGCGTGGACGCCGGCGAGCGCCTGGGGCGCTACCGATGGGTGGTGGAACGCACCCTGGCCTGGCTCAACCGCTTTCGCCGTCTCACCATTCGCTATGAACGACGCGAGGACATCCATCTGGCCTTCACCACACTCGGATGCGCGCTCATCTGCTTCAACCAATGCAAACGGTTTTGTTAGACGCTCTTAGTCCAAGTTATTGCCATGGCGGTCGGCCGTCAGTATTGGTAAGCGCCTACGGCGAATACGGCAGGCCTCTTTGGTGCCCACATATTCGCCCGCGTGTGTATCTCTGCGATCCCTTCCAGACGTGAGCCATGGCGAGCATGCAGATTCTCCTCTTCGATGTGTGCGGAATCGCCTGCGCCCTGCGAAGCACCTCTGTTCGGGAACTTCTCCCGGTGCCGCGCCTGTGGTGCCCGCCCGCCCTGCCGCGTCCGGTGGCGGGTTTCTTCAATCTTGGCGGTGCTGCGGTTCCGGTGATCCGGCTCGATGTGCTCCTCAGATTGAGGGCTGAGCCCACCTCGTCCGAGACAAACCTTTATCGGCATCTCATCATGCTTGACGGCCTGTCTGTCTCGGGTCCTGCGGCGCTGCTGGTCGATCGGGTTCGGGATGTGGCCGACATCCATGGGGCGCAGGTCTCCCCGGTTCCGCCGGAGAGCAGTCTCAACGGATGTGTCGAGGCCGAGATTGATCACCAAGGTCAGCTTCTCCATCTGCTGTCCCTGGAGCGGCTTCTCTTCGCCGAAGAGAAACTGGCCCTCGATGAACTCAGTTCGCATGCCCGGACCCGGCTGGGCGAATGGATGGTATCAGCCTGATGGCTGCCCGAACCGCTCCTTCCTTACTCGCCGACAAGGATTTTCCTAGGCTGAAAAGCCTCATCGTCGAGCGGACGGGACACTTCTATTATCAGGACAAGGACGATCTGCTCTGGGAGCGGGTGTATCGGCGCTTTCAGGAAACCGGCGCGCGCAGCGCAGCGCAGTTGATCGCCCTCTTGGAGGATCCCGAGGCGGGCCCCGACGAATGGGCACGCCTGGAAGCCGAGATCACCATCGGGGAGACGTTCTTCTTTCGCTACGCCGAACAATTCGCGGCGTTGCGGCAGAGCATCCTGCCTGAGATCATCGCGCGAAAGAAGCACGATCGGCGCCTGCGGATATGGAGCGCAGGCTGTGCGACCGGGGCCGAACCTTACTCGCTTGCGATCCTCGTTCATCAGCTTCTCGGGGATGACCTTCCCGACTGGCATCTCGGCATCGTCGGAACCGACATCAATACCCGCTTTCTCGAAACGGCGCGGCAGGCCCGCTTCGGCCCATGGGCGCTCCGGTCGCTCTCTTCGGAGGACAGGGCCGCATACTTCCTGCCGGTGGATCGCCAGCAATGGCAGGTCAGGCCGGAGTACCGCTCGCTCGTCCGCTTCGAACAGCACAATCTGTTGAGCCTCCTCGACGGGAGCTCGCCGCTTCAATATTCCGAATTCGACCTGATTCTGTGTCGCAACGTCCTGATCTACTTCCACCCCGATACGGTGAACAGGATGGTCGTCGCCTTGCGCGACTGCCTCCTGGACGAGGCCTGGATGCTTCTGGGGCATGCGGAGCCCAATCCGTCCTTTGCGTCGCTGATGGAGGTCGTGAACCTTCCGGGGACGATCGCTTACAGGCGCCGTGACGGCAAGATCCCGGAGCCTGAAGCAGCGGTCGAGACCGGACCGGTCCCACACGAGTTGCGACGGCCGGAGCCGCCGCGAATGTCCTTCCGTCCGGCACATCCCCACGTCGGTCCAGATCTCGGCCCACCGCGCGCCCCTGCGCCCAAGCCCCGACCGCCCACTCCGCCCGCCGTTGCGTCCCCCAGTCTTCTGGCCGAGGTTCGCCGCAAGGCCGACGCCGGTGACCTCGTCGGCGCGAGCGCGATATGCAGTCGGGCCCTTCTGGCGGAGCCCCTAAACGCCACCCTGTATCTTTACCATGGATTGGTGTCCCAAGCTCTGGGGCGCCACTCAGAGGCGGAGGAGGCCTTCCGCCGCTGTCTCTACTTGGATAAGAGCTTTGCCATGGCGCATTATCATCTCGGTCTCCTGCTCTTGGCTCACGGACGCTCCGCCCCGGGACGCCGTGCTCTTGCGAATGCGGCCAGGATCACCGCATCCCTGCCGGAAGGTTACCCCATTCCCGAAGGGGATGGCCTGACGGCGGGTGAGCTGCACAACCTTGTCCGGATCCACCTTGATCCGGCTCCTCCCGGGCGGAGGAGGTGAGCGTGGCACATTCAAGGCAGCGCAGGCCTGGACAGAACGTCCGGCCATCGCCCCTGTCGGCTCAGGAGAGAGCCAGCCGGCTCCTGGATGAAAGAACGGAGCGGCTCGCACGTCGCTCCAACGGCGATGGGGCGACGGCCGACGATGCCGCCCAAGTCCTGATCTGCGCCGTCGGCCCAGAATATTACGGTCTTCCTCTCGGCGCAGTCGCCGAAATCCTGGCGTTCCGGGCTCCCATGCCAGTTCCCGGCGGGCCTCCCGGTTTGATCGGAATGCTTGGCCGCGGCGGCCATCTGGTCAGCGTCATCGACCTCGGCGTGGCGGTCGAGCAGGCCGCCACCTCGTCCGGAGGAGAGTCTTCGGAACGTCATATCGTTCTTCTGAAACAGGAGAAGCCGCGGGTCGCCCTCTGCGTCGACCGAGCCCTTGCTGTCGAGAACGTGGTTCCACTGACCGATGCGGACACCACGGAATTTCGCATGAACGCGGTCGTCGCTTATGCGAAGACTGCTGGCTCTGCGGATCAAGACAAGGTCGTGGCCCTGCTGGATCTCGAGCGCCTCCTTCGTCCCTTCCTTTCTCCCTTCTCAGTTCCCGGAGTCTAACGTGACGGTCTCGATCTCGAATCGCATCCTTCTCGGTTTTGCCGTCATCGTCGCCCTGATGGTCGGGCTCGGCCTCTATACCGTCGGGCAGCTCGACGATGTCCGCGGGACGACGGAAACGATCGTTTCGCGCGACCTCACGATGATGCGGCAGATCAATATTATCGGTGAGCAGCAGAACCGGATGCGCGCCGTGCGGGAGGAGGTTCTGTCGCGCTACCTCCTGCGCACCCTGGGACAGCAGCAGGGCTCCCCTGACGAACTGATCGGCGAGTGGGGGCGCTTGGCTGCCTCCACGGACACCGCTCTGGCGCAGGCTCTCTCGGAGGCGAGCGGCTATGCGGCCCGCTCCCTCAGCGGCGACAGGGCGGAGGCCTGGCGCAGTGTCGTCGACCATCTCAGCGCAGCAGGCGGAGAGTTGCGCCAGATCCGAGCCGCCACCGAACGGCAGTTCGGAGGGGTTCAGGGCAGCGACCTGACAGCTGTGCTGGCCACCCAGAGTGCTCTCGGGGCCGCCCGGAGCGGCTGGAGCAAGGCACTCGACGATACCCGCAATGTGCTCAACGAGGCCATCACGGCGGGGCAGCGTCGGGTCGGCGAGGTCTACGAGCAGAGCCGGATCTCGGTACTGCTAGCCCTCGCGGGCGTCGCTGTTCTCAGCGTCCTGATCACCTATGCCCTCCGCGCCTCGATCGCCAATCCTCTGAGTGCCTTCATGGAATTCGTCGAACGGGTCGGCCGCGGCGATCTCGCAGGCCAGACCGCGACCGTGGGCAGGGATGAGATCGGCCGCCTCGGCGGAACCTTGAACAGCATGGTGGATGGCTTGCGGCAGCTGGCGAGTCAGAGCCGCGAAGCCACAGAGAACCTGAATGCGGCCGTGGCGGAGATCCGCGCCTCGACCCAGGAGCAAGCGGCCAGTGTCGAGGAGCAGCTTGCCGCCGTTCAGGAGACGGCCGCCACCGTGGACGAGATCACCCATGCCGGTGCTCAGATCGGCAAGCGCGCTCAGGAGGTCATCGCCTCCGCCCAGGCCACGGCCCAGACCAGCCTGTCCGGGCTTCAGGCCGTCGGGGAGACCGCGCGCGCCATGGATGCGATCAGAGAGCAGGCCGAAACGGTTGCCGAGAACATCGTAGCCCTCAGCGAGAAGACACAGGCCATCGGCGAGATCATCGCGTCGGTCAACGACATCTCCGAGCGGACGCACCTTCTGGCCCTCAATGCCGCCATCGAGGCCGCCGCCGCCGGGGAGAACGGCCGCAGCTTCGCGGTCGTGGCCTCCGAGATGAAAATCCTCGCCGATCAGGCCAAGGATGCCACGAACCAGGTGCGGTCGATCCTCGGCGACATCCAGCGCGGCATCAATGCCTCGGTCATGCTGACGGAAGAGGCCGTGAAGCGCGTGAGCGCCGGCAAGGAGCGGACGGATACGACCACACAGACGATCACCGAAATTTCGAGCCGCATCCAGGAGAGCGTGCAGACTTTCCAGCAGATCGTGGCCTCGACCAATCAGCAGCAGCTCGGAATCGAGCAGGTCACGGGCGCCCTCCAGAACATCCGCCAGGCGAGCCAGCAGACCGCGGCAGGCACCCGTCAGCTCGACATGGCAGCCGCGAACCTGTCCGATCTTTCGCGGCAGCTGGTCGGCCTCGTCGACCGTTACCGGGTTTGAGGGCGCCGGATCGGAGAGCCGTGCATCGTGACCGATATCCGCCAACAGCTGCAAGCTGCCTTTGAAGTCGAGCACCGGGAGCATCTCCAGGCCATCCGGCATGCGCTCGACAGCGCCGATCCGGGCACGATCGATCTGGCGGATGTCTTCCGTCGCGCCCACAGCCTGAAGGGCGCGGCCCGGGCGGTCGACCTTCCGGCCGTCGAGGAGATCGCCCATCGCCTGGAGGCGCTGTTCGCCCGCGTCATGGACGGCCAGCTCCATCTGGACCAGACCACGCTCGCCGATGTCCGCTCGAGCCTTGATGCCATCGAGGACATCGTCGCGGGGGCGCGATCGCCGGATGACCGGCCGGACCCGCGCGCCGCCGATCAGGAGCTGGCATCGCCGGCCCCTCATGACACGCCTCCAGCTGTGCCTGCGCCCCCGCACGCCGCTGCCGAGCGCGGGCGGCCTGCCGCGGCCGACAATACGGCTCCGGTCGGGACCGGCACCTATCTGCGGGTGGCGGCAGAGCAGATGGAAGAGCTCTCGACATCCATGCACCAGCTCCTGGCCGCGCTGCAGGCAGGCGAGAGGCTGGACCAGACGTTGCGCGAGATCGAGAACGATGCGCGGGGCCTCAGGCGCAGCTGGGAGGCGCTTCAGGCCCGGATCATGTCGTCCGGCTCAGTGGAACTCCGGCGGAGCTCTCCGGAAGCCGCGCAGGCAGGGAGCAGCTCGATGTCCCGTCTGCGTGACTTCGACGAGGACCTGAAGATCCTGTTCCGGCGCCTCTCCACTCTCGCGAGGGATCGCAAACAATCCTCCTGGGCCATTGACCAGGCGACCCGGAAACTGCGCGGCACTGTCGACCGCGTTTCACTCGCCGCCGCCGAGACGGTCTTCGGCGGCTTCGGTCCGATGGTGCGCGAGATTGCCCGGAAGGAGGGGCGCGATGTCGACGTGCGGACCCTCGGCCTCGATCTCCAGGCCGATCGTCAGGTGCTGCAGGCTCTCAAGGACCCGATCATGCATCTCCTGCGCAATGCCGTCAGCCATGGAATCGAGCCGGCAGCCGAGCGGACCGCCAAGGGCAAGTCCGAGCGCGGCGAGATCGTCCTGGAGATGGTCTCGCGCGGCGGCCGACTTGTGATCAGCGTTCGCGATGACGGTCGTGGCCCGGACTTGGCGCGCATTCAGCGGGTTGCGATCGAGCGCGGTCTCCTGGCGCCCAAAGCAGACGACGCCATGCCCCCATTGATGGATCAATTGCTGCCGCTCGTCTTCACGCCCGGCTTCTCGACCGCTACGGAAGTCGATCGCCTCTCCGGCCGGGGTATGGGATTGTCGGTGGTGGCCGAGGCTGTCCGAAAGCTGCATGGCTCCGTCCTGATGCGCCCCCGCTATCCCTGGGGCTCCGAGATTCTGCTGAACGTGCCTTTCACGGCCGCCCGCCAGTCCCTGCTTCTCGTCGAAGCCGAGAACCGCATGTATGGCCTGCCGTCACATGCCGTTACACGGCTTCTCCGTCTGCTGGCCTCATCCCTGGAAAGTGTCGAGGGGCGCCCGACCGCACGGATCGAGATTGGGGGCAAAGACGTTGTTGTTCCTGTTATCGCCATTACTGCTCTGACAGGATCCCCCGATGCGCAGATTTCCATCGAGGCAGGCCACGTGAAGGCTGTTCTCATTCGGCATGGCTCACGTCACTGTGCGTTGGCCGTGAACGCATTCCACGACGTTCGTTCGCTGCTGGTCAGCGACGCCCAGGCGGTGGGCCTCGCCGACGTGGTGTCGGGCACTGTCCTCCTCGAGGAGGAAATGCCGGCGCTCGTCCTGAGCCCGGATCGCCTGATCGAGCATTGGGTGAGAAACGAGAGCCGCCTGGCAGCCGGCGGCCTCGGGCTGTCGTCCGCGGCCCAGGAGCAGGCGCGCATTGCCACGACCATCCTCGTGGTGGACGATTCCATCACTACGAGGACGCTCGAGAAGAGCATCCTCGAGGCGCAGGGCTATCGGGTGTTGCTGAGCGTCGATGGAATTGACGCCCTGAACATTCTGCGCTCCGGTGAAGCGGTCGTCGATCTCGTCATCGCCGACGTGGAGATGCCGCGCATGGACGGCTTCGGGCTGCTGCAGGCTATCAAGACCGATCCGCGGATCGCCCCGACTCCCGTCATCCTCATGACATCGCGGGCGGATCCCCAAGATGTCCGGCGAGGGCTCGACCTGGGCGCCAACGCCTACATCACCAAGCAAAAATTCGACCAGCGCGAATTGCTGGCAACGATTGGGCAATTGCTATGAGCCTGTCGCCGCCGGCACCCGTGCGCGTGATGATCGTCGAGGATTCCGTCGTCGTCCGCCAGCTTCTCGTTCATATCGTCGCTCGGGATCCGCGCCTCGTGGTAGCGGCGGCGGTCGGATCAGCCGAGGAAGCGCTCCACGAGATCGGTCGCGTCCAGCCGGACGTGATCTCCATGGACATCCGTCTGCCCGGCATGGACGGGCTGGAAGCCACGCGGCGGATCATGACGGATCATCCCACGCCGATCGTCGTCATCGCCGGCAGCGTCGAGGACGAATCTCTCAAGATCTCGATGAACGCGCTGAAAGCCGGCGCCCTTACGGTGGTCGAGAAACCCGTGGGACTGACGAATGCCGGCTTCGACGCTATTGCCGAAACAATCTGCACCCAGCTCTACATCATGAGCCAGGTTCCGGTGGTGCGGCAACGCTCCTTCGCCTGGCGCTCCCGGACGCCCGACCTGCGGCCGGCGCAGCCGGAACGCGACAGGAGCTCCTTGCGGCCGACGATCATGGGCCTTGCAGCATCCACCGGCGGCCCCCCGGCGCTGGCGAAGATCCTGGGAGCCCTCCCGGCCGAATTTCCTCTTCCGATCCTGCTGGTCCAGCACATGGGGGCCGCCTTCATGGAAGGGTTCGCGTCCTGGCTGAACGGGCTTGTTGCCCTTGACGTCCGGATCGCGAGCGATCAGGAAACCCCGGTCGCCGGCAAGGTCTACGTCGCACCCGGCGACCGCCATCTTCTTCTGTCCCCGACCGGCGCCCTGCAGGTCAGCGCTGCGCCCCCTCTGGGAAGCCAGAGGCCGTCCGCGACCCTCCTGTTCCAGTCGCTGGCCAAGTCGGTGGGATCGCGGGGGGTTGGAGTCGTCCTGACCGGCATGGGGGAGGACGGCGCGCAAGGCCTCGTCGATCTGCGCCGCTCTGGAGGCTATACCATCGCGGAAGACGAGAGCACGGCCGTCGTTTACGGTATGCCCGCTGCGGCCCAGCGCCTGGGAGGCGTGCGGCTCAGCCTTCCGCTCGATCTGATCGCGCCGCGGCTCCTGAATCTGACGCGGGGCGAACGCGAATGAGCATCGGCCGCAGCGGAGCATTGGCTGCCCATATCCTTCTGGTGGAGGATTCCGCCACCCAGGCCCTCCAGCTCAGGCATTTCCTGGAGACGAATGGATTCGAGGTCGACTGGCATTCGACGGCGGAGACAGCGCTCGACAGCCTCAACGAGAGGCTGCCCGATCTGGTCGTCGCCGATTTTCACCTGCCGGGCATGAACGGCGACGAGCTGACGCGCCAGATGCGTCTGAACGTCCGCACCCGCGCCATTCCGGTGATTATCCTCACGGAGGCCCGGGAGCGCGCCGTGGAGCGGCAGGGCCTCGAGAGCGGCGCGGACGCCTATGTTTCCAAATCCGCCGAGCAGGAGCTGATCCTCCTGCGGATCAGGGCGCTGCTCCGCAGGCGCTTCACCGCGATCGGCGAGATGCCGCACAGCCACGAAGCCCCGAGCTTCAGCACGTTCCGGCGAGCCTGCATTCTTGTCGTCGGCGAGAGCCCGGCCCAATGGGCCTCCCTTCAGAACCTGCTCTCCCGGGAGGGTTATGACGTGACCTGGGCGGCGGAGCCGGCCGAGGCGCTCCGCATGATCGGGAATCCCGACAGAGCCTGGGATTGTGTTCTTATCGATCTTCTCAATCCGATCTTCGACGGACTTGAGCTATGCCGGCAGCTGAACACCTATCGGGGCCTCGCCCTGATTGCTGGCAGGGAGGGGGCGAGCTTCGCCCTCGTCGGATTCGGCAATGAGGATGGCGGCGACCTCATGGCCCAGGCCTTTGCGGCGGGGATCGACGATATCATACCCTCAGGCATCGAGGCGGAGGTCCTGCGAATCCGCATTCGGGCTCACATCCGGCGCAAACTACTCCAGGATGAGAACTGGCGCATCGAAGCGGAGATGCGGGAGCGGGAACTCGCCTTGGCCCGGGCGCGCGCCGAAGCCGCCTCGGCAGAGGCCCTGGCCAGGGCCAATCACGAGCTGGAGGAAACCAACCAGCGCCTGCGGGGCACCCAGGCCCAGCTCGTCCAGGCCGCCAAGATGGCCTCCCTCGGTGAGCTCGTCGCCGGCATCGCCCACGAGATCAACAATCCTCTTGCCTTCATCCTCGCGCATCGGGGAACGGTCGAAAGGCTGCTCGACGAGATCGCCACGAAGCTGCCTCCCGAGACAGGGCTCGAGCGGCAGGTCACGAAATCGCGTGAGCGAATCGGCGCGATGAAGCTGGGGTTGAGCCGGATCCAGGAACTCGTGGTCAAGCTGAGACGCTTCTCCCGCCTCGACGAGGGGGATTCCCAGTGGATCAACGTTCCGGAGGCGATCGATTCGGTCGTGACACTTTTGGGCCAGAAGCTGGGCTCTCGGGTCGACGTGCGCCGTCATTATGCCGCCGTGCCCGAGCTCTACTGCTCCCCGGCACTCCTGAATCAGGTGGTCATGAACATCATCGGCAACGCCGCCGATGCAATCGAGGGAAGCGGGGCCATAGATATTGACACGTCGAACGACGAGGCAACTTATGTCATCCGGATCAGCGACACGGGTCCAGGCATTCCGGCGGACCTGCGGGAGCGCATCTTCGAGCCCTTTTTCACGACAAAGCCCGTCGGGGCTGGAACGGGACTTGGGCTGGCAATTGCTTACGGTGTCATCCAGGCCCATAAAGGATCAATCTCGGTAGATCAGGGCCCTTCCGGAGGCGCCCGATTCACTATTTGTATTCCGAGGCAGAGTGCTCAATGACCTTGCCGAACGACATGAACTCAAGGAGTGGCACGATCCTGGTCGTCGACGACGAGCCGGATATCCTGGTTGCCCTGGAGGATCTGTTCGAGGAACAGTACCGCGTTGTGAGCACCACGTCGCCGGTCCAGGCTCTTGCGATCATCAGACGCGAGCCCGATATCGCGATCATCATCTCCGACCAGCGCATGCCGGAAATGCCGGGCGACGAGTTCTTGGCCAAGGCGCGGCACGACACGGACGCGGAAGCCATCCTGCTTACGGGCTATGCCGATATCGAGGCGGTCATCGGTGCGGTCAATAAGGGCCGGATCATGGCCTACGTGCCCAAGCCCTGGGATCCGGAGGCTCTGTTGAACATGGTGGGCGCAGCCTACCAGCGGCGCCGTCTGGCCCAAGAGCTCGACACGGAGCGCGCCCTTCTGCGCGGACTGATGGAAAGCTCCAGCGACCAAATCTCGTTCAAGGATCTGGACGGGCGGTTCGTGCGCCTGAACACCAGCAAGGCGCAGAGTCTCGGCCGCGATCCCGATCAATGCGTCGGCTGCCAGGAGCGCGACTTCGTCGCGGCCGAACGCGCAGCCTTAATCGAGGATGCGGAGCGGCGGGCCATCTCGGCGCGCGCGCCGGACGAGGTTGTCGAGGAAAGGGTGCTGTCAGAGGGGGGGGCCCAATGGATCCTCATCAATCACATCCCCATTCTAGACGAGTCCGGAGCCGTCACGAACCTCGCGACCATCGAGCGCGACATTACTGAGCAGAAGCTCATGGAAATGCGTCTGCGGCAAGCGGACAAGATGCAGGCGCTCGGCACGCTAGCGGGCGGCGTGGCGCATGATTTCAACAACCTGCTGATGGCCGTTCTCGGCAGCCTTGAGCTGGCGTCACGACGTACTTCGGATGATCCTCGCCTGGCGCGTCTCCTGCAGAATGCCACTTACGCCGCCGAGCGCGGAGCATCCTTGACGCAGAGGCTTTTGAGCTTCAGCCGCCAGCGTGACTTGAATCTTCAGGCTGTCGACGTCAATCAGATCATCCGCGGCATGGACGATCTGCTGGGACGGACGCTTGGGGGCATCGTTGAGGTCAGGCGCAATCTGGCTGAGCGTCTTTGGCCCGCGCTGGTCGATCCGGATCAGTTGGAACTGGCCATTCTCAATCTGTGCATCAACGCACGTGATGCCATGACCGAAAACGGGACGGTGACAATCTCCACCCGCAACGAGGCAGTGAACGAGAACCAAGTCACCGATCTGGGCAGCGGTGACTACGTGGTGATCTCTGTCACGGATACTGGAGCGGGCATGCCGCCGGAGATCCTCGCCCGGGTCCTTGAACCGTTCTTCACCACGAAGGAAATCGGAAAGGGGACCGGGCTCGGTCTATCCATGGTCTATGGCCTCGCCCAACAATCCGGCGGTACTGTCGTCATCAGAAGTACGATGGAGGTCGGTACGTCCGTCGACCTCTATCTGTCCCGGACATTCATCGATGGATCTGTTGCGCCTCGCGACGGGACGGAAACCGTCGTTGCAAGTCCAAAGATGCGCATCCTGCTCGTCGATGACGACCAGGAGGTCAGAGTTGTGACGGCGGCCTATTTGCACGAGATGGGGCATCGGGTCGTGGAGGCGTCCAGCGGATCATCTGCTCTTGAGATCCTCAAGGACAACGATCAGTTTGACCTTCTGGTCGCTGATTTCGCCATGCCGATCATGACAGGACTCGACCTGGCCGAGCGTGCCAGAAAGCTCAATCCGACCTTGGGAATTCTTCTTATCACCGGCTATGTCGATCCTAACCGGATTCCGGAAGCTTATTCGATCCTGAATAAGCCGTTTACCTATAGCGAACTAGCGACACGCCTCGGCGAGATCATCACGGATCAGGAGAGATGTGTTCCGGAGAGCACCGTTCCCGTGGCGCTGTAGACAGCGATGCAACGAGGATCGCGTCAGGTGTGGGATGATGGACTGAAGGACGTAGAGGCAGTCGTCCAGCGGCAGCAGCGTGTGCTGGCGGAAAGGCGACGATGAGTGCCCCCTCGTCCAGCGACAGCACCATCGGGCGTGGCTCTTTCGACCCGGTTGGCCGATCGGCCACCGAGTTACGCTTCTTCCACTTCGCAACCGTCTTCTGGTTGATGTTGTAACGCTCGGAGAGCGCCCTCAGGCTCTCTTGACTATTCTGTATTGGGCGACGGATTGCCTTTGTCGTCGTGGCGCTGCCGTGTAGAACCCGCCCCATAGTGTTTCCTCGGCACTGTTGCATTAACCCCGGCCGTATAACAAGGTTCGGTTCGTCAAGGGACCGCCTCATTGTCTCTGTTCGAGCGTCGCCGCTTTCCGGTCGAGATCATCCTGCTGTGTATGCGCTGGTACTGCAAATAGGGGATCAGCTATCGTGACCTCGCCGAGATGATGCAGGAGCGTGGTGTCGAGATTGATCCGTCTACGATCTTTCGGTGGGTTCAGCGCTATGCCCCGGAGATCGAGAAGCGGGTACGCCCGTATCAAGGCCCTCGTTCAGGATCCTAGAGCCATTTCCGGCTATTTCGAGTCAGAGGGATTCCGCCCTGAGCTCTGATGTGGCTTGCTGGCTTCCAGACATGGAGGCCCGGCATGGCACGTGCTTACAGTCAGGATCTACGGGATCGGGTGATCAAGACGGCCCTGGGTGGCGTCTCGGTGCGGCAGGCCGCCGCCCGCTATGGCGTTGGCGCCTCAACGGCCATTCTGTGGGTGCGCCGCGCTCGATCCGGCGAGGTGGCGGCCCGCCGGCAGGGACAGCCCAGAGGCTCCAAGCTCGATGCGCATGCGGCCTTTCTGGTGGAGCTGATTGACGCCTCCTCGCATATCAGTCTTCACGAGATGCAGGCCCGCTTAAGGGAGGAGCGCGGCGTCTCGGCTGGCATCGGCACGCTCTGGCGCTTCTTCCACGCGCGGGCGATCACCGTCAAAAAAAACCGCGCACGCCTGCGAGCGCGACCGGCCTGACGTCAGAGCCGCACGCGAGGTCTGGTGTGAGGGCCAGCTTGATCTCGATCCGGACCGGCTGGTGTTCATCGACGAGACCAGCGCCTCGACCAAGATGGCGCGCCTGTATGGCCGTTGCGCACGAGGGCAGCGTTTGCGGGTCGGCCTTCCGCACGGACACTGGAAGACCACCACCTTTGTGGCCGGCCTGCGCCTGAGCGGGTTCTCCGCCCCGATGGTGCTGGACGGGCCGATGACCGGCCCGTAGTTTGCAGCTTACGTCGAGCAGATCCTGGTGCCGACCCTCCGACCGGGCGACGTGGTGATTTTGGACAACCTGCCGCCCCACAGAAGTGCGGCCGTGCGAGAGCTTGTTGAGGCGACCGGCGCCAGGCTGATGCGCCTGCCGCCGTATTCGCCTGACTTCAACCCGATTGAAAACGCCTTCGCCAAGCTCAAGGCCCTGCTACGCAAGGCAGCCGCCCGGACGAAAGAAACACTCTGGCAGACCATCGGCGAGTTGCTGGACGAGTTCTCGCCCGAGGAATGTGCCAACTACTTCAGGGCCGCTGGATATGAACCGGAGTAAGCGGAAATGGCTCTAGCGCGTCGATGAGACCTATGCGCGGGTCGGCGGCAAGTGGAAGTACTTGTTCCGGGCCATCGACAAGCACGGTCAGCTCGTCGACTTCATGCTGTCAGACCGGCTCTGTCGCAATTTCTGGCTGACGACATAAAGATCTGAACGCGGTTTGTGTTCGCTTATGCGGCGAGCCGCTCGAACTGCTCAACGAGGGACGGCTGAGACCTGTAGGCATACTTCGCCTGTCCTTTGCGCATCATGTGAACCATCTCGATGCCGCCTAACACAGCACGAGCGCTGTCCATTGACTTGAACCCCAGCATCGGGCGAACACGGCGTTTGATCGCACGATGATCCTGCTCGATCCGATTATTCACATATCGACTCTGCCGGATGCGAATTGGCTCGAGACGCCGTCTTGATCGATCCCTGATCCGGTCTGTCGTGTCGCAGGACAGGATCGCTTCGCGGTTGGTCTGGCTGCCATCGATGACGATCCGCTCAGGGCGACCATGATGCTTGAGAGCGCGGGACAGGAAGCGCTTGGCAGCGGCCAGATTGCGTCGCTCGCTGAACCAGAACTCGACCGTGTCTCCATTGCTGTCGATGGCGCGGTAGAGATAGGTCCAACGCCCGCGCACCTTGATATACGTTTCGTCCACGTGCCACCTCCTGGTGACAGCTCGCTTGCGGCGATTGAAGCGCTCAAGCAGTTCGGGCGAGTACTGGACAACCCAGCGATGCACGGTCGCGTGATCAACGGAGATGCCGCGCTCGGCCATCAGCTCTTCCAAGTTCCGGAGGCTGAGATTGTAAGCGAGATACCACCGCACACAGAGAAGGATCACTGATCGATCAAAATACCTGCCCTTGAACACGTCATCCTCCGTCCCCTGAACCAAGGTGGCATGAGCTGAAACTCTGAAACAAAAAGTTTGCGACGGAGCCGGCTTGATTGGAGGGAACTGAGCTGCTCTCCTCAAGGAGAGCATGGACGATCAGGCGTTCTTGCAACGACGTCGCAAATGGAAGCCCAGGAAGAGGCCCAGCAGGAAAAGGAGCAGCACCAGCCAAAACAGCCAGGGGTGGCGCTGACCATCGTCCGTCGCCAAGGGTAGGTTGCCGATCAGCTCGCGGCGCAGGTCGGCTTCGAAAGCGCCCAGGCTGCAGGTTCCATGTGCCAGCCGCGCATTGCTACGCAGATCGATCCCGCGCACCAGCGGATCGCCCGCGCAGACAGACGTCTCGCCCATGGATCGCGCTGGATTGCCCCACGCCAAAGTGTAATCCGGCTGCAGCCCAGGATCGGCGACCGGGAGTGCCGGACTGCAACCATTGTCCACATCTTGGAGATTCGCGGCGCCGAGCCCGATTGCTCCGCCTTGGGGATGGCAGTTGCCACGCGCATTACGGCTGAGGATCGTGTTCGTGAGCGTGAGCGCGGCTGAGGAGCCCGCCAGGGTGATCCCGGCAGCCTCGTTGTCTGCGACAGTCGCGTTGGCGAGACTGAGTCGCGTTCCGAAGATCGCACCACCGATTGGATCGGCGTCGGTCACAGCATTGCGGACAATCAGCGCGTTGCCGAGGGCAATCTCGCCTGTGCCGCCGTCCACGGCGGCACCCTGGCTCCCGGATTGGTTGCCGACGATGGTCCCGCGGGCAAGGGTAAGACGGTCGGGCGCGGCCTCGGTCTGGTCGATTAGCCCGTCGAAGGCGCGGCTAAAGGGCACAGAAAGGGGTGCCGCACGCCAGTGCGCAACACCGCCGCCGCGCCCGCCCGCGACGTTCGCCTCGAGCAGCACCGCATCTCCCTGAACGTCACCAGCCCAGAGCAGAGCCCCACCCGCAGTCTGCGCCCGGTTGGCGCGGAAGATCGTGCGATCGAGCCGTAGCGACACCGGGCCTGGCAGCGCGTCGCCGCCCCAGATATCCTCTCGGATCGGCCGGCCCCAGAAGAACAATGCCCCGCCGGCCCGGGCGGCGTTTTCGACAAGATCCACGCGTGTCAGTGTCAGCCGGGAGCCGATCGCCTGGACCGCACCGCCAAAGCCGAATGAGTTGTTGCCGGTGAAACTGGTGTCCGAGATGGTTGCATCTGCGTGCACGAGCACGAGCGCTCCGGCGCAGCATCCCCAGGCCTGCTGCCCGGCTTCCGGCGGAACGCCGTTGCCTTCGAAGGTCGATCGCCGGATGACGACTTTGCTGTCATGGACGAGGATCGGCCCCGAATTGGCACGAAAGGTCGCGTCCTCGATCAGCAGGCTGCGCGACGGCACGACACCAGGACCGGCCGCCGGTGGCCCGCTCACCAGCGGGTGCGCACGGTTGCCCTGGAACGTCGTCCGCCTCAGCACCACCCGATTGGCGTCGACCACGCCGCGGAACGGATGGACCGCCTCGAGCCCATTGCCCTCGAACACGCTGTCTGCGGCCTCGAGCCCCTGCACGATGTAAGGCGTTGGCGTTGCCTCGGTACGCACCGCGACCAAGATCACCTGAAGATCGGCGCCGCGGGCGATTGCAGTGCTTGTGTCCGTCGCCACGCCCGTCGCAGCACCACTCGGATCGTTACGCACGGTGAGGTTTCGCAGCTCGAGCCGCCCTTGGCCCTCGAAGAACGGCCGCGCACCAGTGCCGAACAGGAGCGCCCGGCTCTCGCCGTCAATCGAAACAAGCCCAGTGACAGTGTAGGTTGCCGTCAACTCAATTGCTGGCTGTCCAGCGGGGCAGCGCAAGACGACGGGTCCCCCGGTCGCCAGCGCGTCGCGCAGGTTGAGACCGCCCATTGCATCGTCCCGGCCGCAGGCCGTCACGACGGATTGCGCCTGCACCCGGGCGGGCGCTGCCAGAGCGGCAAGCAGTCCCATTGTGAGGGCAAGGACAAACCGGTCAGAACAGCGCATCGAGTATCACCCCGTCCTCACCGTTCCGGACCGGCGCCTCCTCGTTATTGAGGTCGATGAAGATCCGGCCCGGAACGGCGGGGTTGCGGATCGTAATGCGTGCGCCGCTCTCGTGGTTGACGAAGGTCCCACAGGCACGGCAGTCAGCGTCGAAGTCCTCGTCCATGGGCGAAAACTTGATCTCGCGGTTCTGCGTGATCGACCAGAACGTGAGATCGCCCTCGCCGAAGCTCTGGTTCCAGCTCCGGAACCGGTCCCGGTTGGCAGCGACAAACGCATCCTCGTACGCTTGGATGGTCGGGAATTGGCTACGCTGCGCGACCTCGACGAAGCCCCAGTCGCGCTCCTCGCAGGCCGGATTCGTGCCGCGCGCATGGCAGGACGACTTCCAGACCGCGAGATAGATGTCGTTGTCGCTTCGCTCGTCCCCATCACGCAGCTCCGGACACGAGGCCGCATCCATGAATGAGAGGAACATCGACCAGGGCTGAGTGCGCGCCGGCGTCAGGCAGTCGGCAATCGGCTCGGGGATCTCGAAACGGATGCCACAGGCGAAGCTGCCGGTAACACAGCGATTGTTCGAGAACGAGGCGACCGGGGGATCGGCACCGGCGTCGAAGAGTTCGGGCGTTCCTTCAAAGCGCAGGAAATTGGGATAGGTAGCCCGACGCGCGGCCGCCGCACCGATCATCAGCGTGGTTGGAACACCAACGCCTTTGTCGTCGGCCGGACCTGTCGGGTAGATCGTGAACTGGATCCCGACCAAGCCCAGCCAACCGAGGTTCATCCGAAGGCCCTGAGCATATCCCGTGGAGTCACCGCCGGCAGTGAGCTGCCAGCCCGGCCCGCCGCTGTAACGCTCATAGCCCTCGTAAGTGTAGGTCTGCTCGTATGGCCCAGTCTTATGGATTGCGAGGTCGAGGATGAGGGCGTGAGGGCGATAGCGCGACGTCGCATGCCAAAGCATTTCTTCGGTACTGCCATAGGAGGCACGGCCATCCGGCCCCTGCCGCGTGTCACCCGTCCAGAACTGGAGTGCGGCCAGGAGGTGATCGGCGTTGCCGATGAAATCTGTCAAAGGGAGCGGCGGATGACCGGGTGCGCCGCGCGAGAGCATGTTGACTTTGGCCAACCGGCGGAAGGGCACGATCCTTCGTCCCTGACTGCTGCCAATTGCCGCCTTCACGGCGGAGAGGTCAAAGACTGCGGCGGCTGCGGTCACAATCGCCTGGTCGCGCTCATGGCAGCCTGTGTCCTCCACTCTCTCCCAGGACCAGCCCAGCCGGCAGGCATCGTCGATCAGGTTCAAAATCGCCGCATGGCTCAGCCGGGCGTAGGGCTTCGCATTATACTCCACGAAGTCCTCCTCGACGATCCGCTGCAGCCGCTCGAGGAGCCATTGCCGCACGTCCTCGGTTTTACCTGCGATCTCATCAAATCCGTCACGGTTTTCACTGATTCGCAGCTCCTCCATCATTCGCTTGTTCTTGAGGTAGATGGAGCTGTTCTGCATCAGCAGATGATTCTCAGTCTCCTCAATGCCGGCCACCCACAGCGTCGTGAACGCGCTTACGACAACGATCGCACCGGCAACCGCTGCCGCCGCAGCAAGTCCGGCCGCAAGGCCGCCGCCGAGGCCTCCCGCGAGCGCCCCCAGAATAGCACCAGCCACCAGCGCCACGGCGGCAACGATCAGAAGGAACCGCAGGAAGCGCCAGATGTCATCCCCGGTCGAGGACTCGTCGACGTTCTCGCCTGAGATGGCCCGCTGCTGCTCCTGGTCGTAGTGCTCGTCGTCGGCAACGTACTCGTCGGCAGTGCCGAAGCTGTTCGTCTTGTTTCCACAGCTAAAGACGAGGTCGTACGTCTCGCGTGCGGGCCCGCCCCGCAACGTAAGCAACTCTCGATCGATCTTGCCGATTGCTTGACGGGCGTCGCCTTCGACCCGTGCGTCAATGGTGATCGCCTGCTCAAGCAAGCGTGCGAGGCGTGTGTACTCGATGACTGACATGTCCCAGTCACCAGCCGCGTCCATTACCGTGAACGAGCCGGTCGTTACCACATCGAGGATGCAGGGCAGCTTATCGGCCGAGGTGCCCGGATATTTCGGGATACGCCGCCCATCCTTGAACTCCCACGCGCCGAGATCCGGATTCATGACAACCGTCCGCACCTGCGCAATCAGGCACGCAGGCGAGAGTGCCAGAACGATCTGAACTGCAAACTCACCGGCCCGGCGGGCCTGAAATGCGTCGCGGCAGGCCGGACCATAGAGGGCGACATATTCCTGACTGCGCCGCTGCGCGAGCGGCTGGAACTGCTCAAGCGGTGGTGGCTCGCGGTTGTCATTGGCAAATCCGGCCACCTCCATTTCGCAGGCGACGTCGTACTTGGCTGCCCAACCGGCCTTGGCGACCAAGTGCATCGACGGCCAGCGCCTCTCCTTCACCTGCTGCTCAAAGTTCTCCTCATCGAGGCAAGTCCTGGGCCGCAACGCGGCCCGCTCACGGTCTGGCATGGTCGCGATGGCTGTCGTACCACTCGTCGCCCGCTGGCCGAGATCGAAAGTCTGGGCAGTGGCGCAGACCATCGCGCTGCCCGTGAAGAGCAGCACGAATAAGAGTATCTGGCGGGTTATCGCCGTCACGGCTCGCGTCTCGACGGGTCGAGCTGGTTCTCGTCGGCAACCGCGCCACGCCGATCGGGCGTAACGCAGACGAGATCACCAGTGAACGCTTCACGCCAAACATAGCCCTGGGCGCATGTCTTTGGCCCGAAGGCGCCGGATAGCCAGAGCACAACGGCACGGGAGTTTTCAGCGACGACGAGATCGCGGCTGGCAGGCAGTACGCAGATCCCGTCGGCCGGAGCCGATTGTCGAGGGACAAATCCAGCCCTGCAGGGACCAGCAACTGCAGGCGACAGCAGCCACGCGAAGAGCACCCAGATCACGGCAAGCGCTGCAAGATCTGCAGCCACTCCGCCGTCCTGACGCCAATTCCACGATCGAAAGATATCGAACCAGTTGCGACGTCGCACCGAAGCACCCTCCCATCGATACGATATCATATCGGGGGCTTACCTTTGATGCTGGGCATACTGAGTACCTCAGCTGGCATTGGCCAACCCCATGTGGGTGATCCATGTGTGACGTTAATTCAGCGTTGGTTTCCTCGGCGCGCTGGAAGACGCCGTCAGTCGCGATCCGCTCGTACAGATTGACCCGGCGTCTACAACTCGCTTCAGGGCCTGCGGTCGTCGCGGATCCGTCGCGAGCCGTTCAGCAACTTGGTTCGGTTGACGTCTCCGGCTCACCCGGAGGCGTACGATGTTCAAAGGCCGGCATTTCGATCACTCCGTGATCCTCCTACGTGCCCGGAGATATCTGGCCCACAATCTGAGCCTGAGAAATCTCGAGGAGACGATGGCCGAGCGCGGCATCTCGGTCGATCATGCTACAGTCGGTCGCTGGGTGGTCCGTTACTCACCCGAACTGCTCGAGCGCTTCAACCGCCGCAAGCGAGCCGTCAGCCGAAAATGGCATATCGATGAAACTTACATCAAGGTCCGAGGACGCTGGATGTATCTCTACCGAGCTATCGACAGTCATGGCGATACGGTCGAATTCTGGTTCAGCGAGCGGCGGAATCTCACGGCCGCCAAGCGCTTCCTACGTAAGGCTCTCAAGCGACACGGCCGACCCGAGCGGATTGTGATCAACGGCAGTCAGACCAATCGCGAGGCGATCTCGTCCTGTGATGCCGAGAGCCGTTTGCAGGAGCGCTCGAGTCGCCAACTGCGGCCCATCCGCATCCGGCAAAGTGCCTACTTGAATAGTCGGATCTAGCAGGATCATCGGGCGATCAAGCGCCGCATTCGTCCGATGCTCGGGTTCAAGTCTTTGAACAGCGCTCGCGTGATCCTGGGCGGGATCGAAATGGTTCACATGGTGCGGAAAGGACAGGCGAAGTACGCCTGCACTCATCAACTGTCGCTCGCTGAGCAGTTCACGTTGCTCGCCGCCTCAGTGTCGGCAGAAGCTTTCTTGCCTGCGGCTCCAGATCCATTGCAAACAGCCGATAGGCTTCAGGATAGGAATCGAGACGTCGATGGACGTACATCGTGTCGACACGATCGGAAACGGGCCCTGGCTGATCGAGGCTCCGTTCAATTAACGAAAGCGTGGATTGATCCATTGCCACGTCCAAATCCTAACGTACTCCTCTTGACAGCCCCGGGCCCGCAGCAATCCGCCTGGAAGCCGCTTTGAATTTGCGTAGGCCTAACGTCAGTTTCTCCCTGCAGGCCTTTTCCCGGAAGGTGTCCCATCCGGATTCATGCCGTAACGGCGATACAAAGCCTCTTCGTCACGAGCCAACTGGGCGTCCATGCGCGCGTCAGCGCTCCGTGCCACTGCGTTTCGCGCTGCGAGCGCGACAGGAGCTTTGGCGAAACTGGAAAGGCCCGTCGGATCAGCGCTGGCCGCAAGACTGGTGGCGCCTTGCGCAGCTCCCAATGCAGTTGCCTCAGCGTTCAGTTGTTCCTCCAAGGCTCTCGTCTCGCTCGAGAAGTTCGAACCTTGAAAATTGGATTGCGTGCTCTGGCAGCCGGCTAGCGCCGCTACGACCACGAATAGCGGTGCTAATAGACCACGACGATGATTTAAAAGGACGCGCATATTTCGACCTCGATAGGTTTGATAGATTCTCAATAGCAGGCGACCTTGAACTCGGCTTGGTTCCGCATCACGGAGCCATGCAGCGGCCCCATCGCCCGCGCAGCAAGAGCCCCGCCCGGTCCAGCGAAGCCGATGCCAGCCACGGCCGTGTTCACAGCCATATCCGCTGCCCGAACACTTTGCGAATGCGCCTCTATCTGATCGATGCAGGATTGTGCCGAGGCATACGCCCTGGCAGTTTCCCGATCCTCAGGTTCTGCGCCGGGTCTGCTCGCCGCCAACTCGGCGGCCGCCTGACGACTCGCCATGTCAGCACGCAAGGCGCCCATTCGCGCATCACTGGCAGTACAGCCAGCCGCGAGCAGGCAAGCCATGCTGATCACGAAATGTCTTGCCTTCATGCGATTTGCCTTTTTCTGCTCGCACCCAGCTCAGACGCGTAAATCGCGACGACGAGGCCACCGACGACGGTGATGTGTTCCAAGACGACATGGAACTCTATGGTTTTCAAGGGCTCTTGCATGACCCAAAAGCCGTGGGTGATCGGGACGATGGGAATGGTGAAGGCGGCCAGAGCTCCGGCGCCAACCCAACTCCAACGATCGAGGATGACGAGGGCCGAGCCGACAAGAAGCGTTACTACCGTCGCAAAATGGAAGAGGATTTCCGACACAAGACCGAAATGGTGCATTTCCGCCAACCCACCATCGAAATCGAAGAGTCTGGCCAGTCCGCAGGACCAGAACGTGAAGGTCAGCGCAGTGCGCGCCAAATAGCCGAACCAAGGGCCGCCAAAGACGGTCGCAACTGCGCCGACGAAGTGTCTTGGGGTGCGAGTCAAAACGCCCACATTAGGGGTTTCAACAGTCTCAGAACTCATAGCAAATCCGTTTGAATTTTTAGAGAGAGACGGAGACGATGCCGACTTTAAGCCGACAAAGTCATCGTGTGATTCAATTTCAGAGCCTGACGTTGAAGTTGGCCTTGACCGACTGATCGGACATGTCGGAGCCGAACTGGCCCCCGTAGGTCACGCCGAGCACCGCATCCGGCGTCAGGGCGAAGTCGAGACCGGCCTCCATCACCGCGGCGTTCCGCGCAATCGGCACGCCAGCAACGGTAAAGGCGTCTCCACCGCCAAACCGCATCGTCGAGATCGGCGTGACGCCCCCGAACGCGTGACGCCATCCGAGTGCACCCTTTGCCGTCAGGTTCGCGCCATTTACTTCGAATGTACTGGAAGCGCGCAGACCGAGAGTCGTGAAGGTCGCATCGGTGTCGCTCGATAGGCTGGTCAGTGCCGCAGCGCCGCCCCTTTCGCTAATTCCGTCCGTATGCAGATTGACGTAGGCCAGATTGGCGAAGGGCTCGAACCTCGTTGCACCCATGTTCACACCATAGGCCAGTTCGCCGAAGACCTGCGCTGTGCCCGCGTTATCATCGCCCTTCAAGCTGCCTCCGAAACCGGAGAAGCTTACGCTGCGGTTCGTGGAGATATCGTGCCACGTATAGGCAGCGCCCGTGCGGAAGGCCAGATTGCCCCATTGTGTACCGCCATAAAGGCCGAGATGGTAGTTATCGCTCGAGCCGGAGGAATAACGGTCCTTCATGTCGAAGCTGGTGTTGCTGTAGCCTGCGACCGCGCCGAAGCGCCAGGTATCGAAGACTGGGGTGTCGAGACCAACGAAGAAACCGCCGGTCTTGCGATTGAGACGCGCAGCGTTGCCGTCACCATCCGTGTGCCCCCACGAACCGAAGCCCTCACCCCAAAGCGCGATGCCATTGGTATTCGCCGCCACCGGCACTGGCTTGCCGTCGACATAAGTCGTGACCACCCCACCGGAAGAACCGACGCCGTCGAAGGCTGCCCGAATGCGGTCATTGATCGCGTTGCGGACAAAACGGCTGTCCTCAATCATCGATGCCTTCGCCGAAGAATGGATTTCGCCCGACAGTTGATCAAATGCCGTTCGGGCCTGGGAGACCGACAGGTTCAGCACCGCATTGTGGAGCGGATTGCCGGAGCCAAGGCTCTCGACCCCGCCGCCGGTCGCAATCTGGTTGCGCGTCACGCCAACGTTCTGAAAGCTGACCGTGTTGCGGGTTATGGTCAGATAAACGTTGTTGGCATCGTAGCTGGGCGTGGGATCGAGGAAGGCGAGGTTGGAGGTGACGCCGGCGAAAGTTCCACCGACACCATTCGCGGTCAGGATCGTATAGGTCGTGGCCGGAGCGTAATTCCCCACGCCGGCGAGCACCCGGACCGTGCCGCCGTCGATCGTGGCCGATCCGGTCGCATTGATGCGATCACCCGCACCTGCCGCATTGACCTCGACTTCGAATATCGAGCCCTGATCGAAGGTGATGTTGCCGGTGACGTTCAGCGTACCGATCGAGTTACCCGGCGCAATCGTGCCTTTCACGAGGGTGTCACCGATCGTACCAACGCCCTCAAGGCGGGCGCCGAGCACAGTAACCGTCCCTCCCAGCGCGCCGTTTACGACCAGCGTGCCTTCATCGACTATGGCCTCACCGGTGAATCCCCTGCTGTTACCTGAAAGTGTCAGCTTACCGCTCCCCCCTTGGTGAAGTATCCCGACCCGGTCAATGAACCTGCAAAGCTGGTGTCGATATTCTGATGCAGCGAATGCGTCGCCGTACCGATCGCCACCAATCCCCCGGTACCGGATAGCGAGGACATGATGAGACTATAGTCATTGAGGTCGAGTGTGCCTCCGTTCACCGTAAAGGCGGTGTCACTCACGAACGCCTTTTCCTGACCGGCCCTCAATATTCCGCCATCGACGATTGTGCCGCCCGTATAGCGGTTGGTGCCGGTGAGCGTCAGATCGCCGTCCAGCAGATGCACTGCGCCTGTGCCGGAAATGGCTCCGTCGAACGTCGTCGCATCCGATCGATTAAAGGCCAGCGCGCCGTTGTTGACGACTTCGCCGACGATCGACCCTGACGTGCCGCCGCTGCCGATCTGCAGCGTCCCCTGGCGAATTTCCGTGCCACCCCAATAGTTATTGTCTCCATCGAGGATGAGCGTACCAAGATCGGTTTTGGTCAGACGGCCCCCGCCGTCCAAACGGTTAGAGATGGTTGCGACATAATTCGCACCGGCCGCAGTTCCGTCACCGACGCGAATGATCGCCTCACCCGCGGCGAGCGTGAGCAAATCACCGTACAGGTTATAGCCGCTGGTTGCGAACTGCATACCGGTGGTCTCTACCTGTCCGGTACCCGTGTAGACTTCGACATTGCCGGCGTTGCCACCGAACCCCACGGATCCGGGGCGCGGACTCATCGCGCCATTCGTCACCCCCTGGGCATCGGTGAAAGCACGTCCGCCAGTTCGCCACTGGCCGTCACCTCCGTCGACCTTGCCGTTGTCCCAATTCTCCTGTTTGTCGCCGTCCCAGAACAGGAGGGGACCTTGCTGTTCGCCTCGGGCGGCGAGATTGACTTGTCCTGCGACGGCCGTCTGTACGCTCACTTTATCCCGAGAGCCGTTTGGTACGGTCGCGATATCTAGGCCGTTCTGGGTCAGCGAACCTCCATAGTTGAACAGTCGATAGCTACCCGGGCCGAACCCGCCGACATCTTTCACGCTGAGCGCCCCGTCGAGCGTCAGATCCCCGGCAACACTGAAGCTGGCTTGGTTCGAATTCGCGCGCAGGTCGACAGAGACGTGGGATTCTTCGGCTAACACGAGCGTATCGGCCGCTGTAAGAGTAAGTGCCCCGGTCCCGCTCAGCAGCGGGATGCCGTCGCCGGTCTTGGTTACGTGATAGGCCCCGCTGACGGTCCCTCTCTGATCGGCGCTTCCGGTAGCGACGTTCAGCTCGGTGTCGGTTGCCATCGCAACGGGCGCAACCGCGCTCTGCCCGTCACTGTAAATGATTGTTCCCGCGCGTGCGGGCGAGGCCAGAGCAAGGACGGCAAGTGAAGCGCCGGCGAGGAGAGCTTGCGTATACCTCAGATGTGACACGTTTGCCGACTTCGATAGACTAATATTACCTTGCAATTCTCATGCTCCTTGACTTTGCAGGCGCAGACAAAGCTCCGCCGGCGACGGGCGCCGCAGCGTCCGAGATGAAAAACCAACTGTTTTTGTGATCGACCGGATTTCCCTCGCGCCTCTACAGAGGCGCAACAACGACCATCTTCGAGCCGATCCCTCCCCCGGCTTTAGCTCGCTGACGGAACAGAGGGCCGCGCATTAGCGTAGCGCGGCGCGACTCACCGACTCCCGGTTCGCTCCCGACATTCCTGCGCAACACCCAGATCGTATCCAGGGGCATGGCCCGCAAACTCTTGAACACCTTCTATGATACCCCACTGCGTCATTCGCGACGTAACTCTCGCCACTCCCGCTGCAGATTAAGAAAAAATGGCTGCGACTCGCTTGGGCAAAACCGAACCGATTTTTTTGATGAAGAACGAACAAATTTCGTCACTCAACAAGACAGGCGCTGCCTCGGCCGATCTTTGGCATCCCAACGAATAGTCGTCGCTTCATCCCTGGCGAAGGAATGCGCGCGCATGGACTGCGGGGATTGTCGTTGAATATTACTGCGCTGAGCGCTTAACGTCAGATGGCGTCGCGTTGAAGCGTTGTCGAAAAGCTCTGCTGAATGTCGAGAGATCTGAAAAACCGACATCGTATGCGATTGTGGTGATCCTGTACGAATCGCCTCCTTCCTGGAGAAGACGATAGGCAAGATCGAGCCGCGCATCCCGCACGAATTCGGTGAAAGTCCGCCCCTCGCTCTCGAACAGTCGCTGGATATAGCGCGGCGTCACGCCTTGACGACGTGCGACAGCATCGATGCTGAGACCGGGGTCGGACAAGCCTTGCAGAATGTCCTGCTGAATAAGCCTGCGGCGCGCAACCGCCTTGCTACGCTCATTGCGCTCTGCTCCACCGCGGACGAAACCATCAAGAACAACGGAGGTCAGATCATAGACGTGCCTGGCGGCCATTGCAGCGACTTTGACCGAAAGCGGTGGATGACGTCGAAGCGTTTCGACATAATTGGCCAAAAGCGGCATCCCGTCGGCCGACGACGGAATAAGGTAACTCGCCTCCAGTTCAAGGCGAGGTGCAAGATCTGCGATGATGTGACGATCAAGCGAGACTCCGCCGACCACCGTCGGCTTGCCATACCGGAATTCATTGCAGGTGCCTTCACTCAAAAACACGACATCGCCAGCGGCGACTTTGAATGCGGCCTTTCCCTCGATCGAAATCTCATAGTCCTGATTGTGGATCAAAAGCAGGTATTGTTCGCAGCCATCCTGCAGCAGGTCGCGAGTCCGCGTCCCGCTGACCGGCGAATAGAAGCCCTGGCCAACCGTTAAGCCGCTGGGGAGAAACATTGCCTCGATGTCGACGCGGAAGTTCTCGGGGTCGGCTGGGACAAGCACCCTCCCCCCGATATGGCGACCCAAGAAGTCATGTGCGAAAGCCAGTCGCTCCTGGCGGGGAACATCGTTCGTGGACAGCCGCCGCGTCGGAAATAGAATTGAACTCAAACTGGTCTTCTCCTTTCACCTTGTCGCTCGAACAACGTCAATCCCATTGCCCTCGGTTGGAGACAAAATCGCCGGTCCAACACCGGGTAGAACTATGCAACTAATGAGGCTCGGCTGTCTTGGCGAAATACGAACCAAAACTTTGCGCAGAACGAACACAAGCATTCGGGCGTGGGGAAAAGGAGTTAAGTGCACGAAAAAATGCGTTTATTTGTTGCGGAAGCCCTATACGCTGAACATACGTTGTGTAAGTTCGGTTGCTCGCGCACTCGACGTGATTAACTCTGATGACGAAGCCGCCATGATAGTAGAGGGTTTCTTTGACGCCCGACCTGTTGACCATCGGACACTTGATATCGACGCGAAGTCCTACGCTACTCGTTTTTCGATATCCTCAAAGGTGAATTTCCACGGCCCGGCGCAAGCCAGGCCATGCGACGCGCGAGTCAAGCAGGGACGCGCAGGCACTAAACTTAACGCTCACTGCCAGCTGGTTCACTCGCCTTAGGTAGATTAATTCAATCGTGTGAATGCACCAGGCAGCAGCAGCGTCGATTGCAGGCTTTCGCCTCGAAGCGAAGCAGCACCCCTGATTTGCAGTTCCATAAACCCCAGAAAGCGGAGGCCCCTCATGCAAAAGAATCTACTGGTAATTGCTACAACGATCGCAATTTCGTTGGGAAGTTTGAGCGCGTTTGCCGACAACGTCGACCTGTCGCCCGAACAACGTGCGGCCAACATCAAAGAGTACAACGAGCGGAAGGCTCAGGGCATAGTTGAAGTGCCTCGTGGCGGGCGCGGCGCATCCAAGAAGCCGCTGTTGGAGCGTGGGACCGGCACACCGCAGCGCCAAACAGCTGGACCGAGCAGGCAGAAGTGCGAAGAAGCTGCACGCAATGCCCAAGCAACGGCGACCGGGACAGCTGTCCTTTCAGGCGTGATCGGGCTTATCCCTTTCGGGGGCTCCGCATCCGGAATAGCTGGCGCAGCAGCCAACGTTGGCGCGTCGGCTGCGGGCGAAATCGTACGCCAGAGTTCTGCGGCCGCGATGCAGAAGGAATGTATGTAAGCATGCCCCCTTCCCTCAGAGGCGCTTGCTTCGTTCGCAACGTGCCGTTCCCGATAAAGAGCCTCGCCTATGCCACCTTGTTTGGCTTCGCATGTGCCTTCCCAGTCGCCCCTGCGCACGCGGAGGCGGCCTCTTGCTCCTGCCGGCACCTTGAAAGTATTCAACAGGAGATCAGGAACGCGGAGGCTCTGCGCGACATACAGCAAAGGATCAGCGACGAGCTGGAAGCGATTGAGGCGCCACTGATCGAGGCCAAAAAGAACCCGCTTCACCCAGATTCCGACGTCAACATCTACGATCGCTCGCTGCGGGCGCGACAGGATATATTGAGCAAGTTCAAGCTCCCTTACTCACCGGCGAAAGGCTACACCGGGCCGGGCAGCATCAAAATGGCCTATGGAACCTGCGAGCAATCTGCGTCCGACCTGGACGCGTTAAAAGCCGGCTCACAGTGCCAGGAACTAGCAGATATCAATCTCGCTCATGAAAGCGCACACCGTACGGAGTGCCGAGAATCCGGCGCTGCTGAGTATTGGAAGCGATTGCCAAGCAAGATGGCAGCCGAGGAGGTCGTGCAATACACCCAGCAGATCGCAGACTTACGTAGACTGCTGAAGAAGGTACTCGACGCGGGCGACATCACCGTTGAAGCCCATATGGAGCCGCGGATCAGAGGGCCGCAGTTCGACGTGACCTACTCCTATCAGACGGGCCCCATCAAATTGAAGGGCAAGAGTTCGCCCGGTTCTGACCGATGGTCACTGAATGGCGACGGCCTGCAAGTTGTCAGGATCGGGCAGATGAAAATCGCCGGAATGAATTGCACCTCTGTAGGCCAGACGAACACGCGCATCGATCTCTCTATGGAGACCGATGGTCTAACAATGGCCTTGAAAGGCAACTCAAAGAGCGCGCCAGGGGATGTAAAGGTCCAATGCCATGGCGGCTACGGCATGTCGATGAGGCCACAGCAAGAAGTAGGCCACGGGGAGTATTTTTCCGATCAGGAGGTCAGGGTAGAGACCAATATGTCCCACGACGTCAGCGCCATGGACTTTGCAAAGATTCTGGCGCGGGGCGGTTTGACGGCCACTGGCACTGAGACGATTAAAGTCAAGCTGATTTGTCCGGGGTCCTGAATGGGTCACGAAGCGTCGATTCATGCCGATGCCGGAGCTGAATCGGGCGAAGTAAAAGCTCTGCTGGAGAGCGACGAATTCATTCCGTGCGGAGATCCGGCTGCGATACGATGAGATCATCGAGGTTCACACCCAGCTTGCGGGCATAGACCGGATCAAGAGCATGCTCGGCATCAATGAACGCGCACACGCCGCCCCTCTTCTGGGCCTCGGCGATCGCATGCAGGGTCAGCGTGGTCTTGCCCGAAGATTCCGGGCCGTAGATTTCGATGATGCGGCCCTTGGGCAAGCCCCCCACGCCGAGCGCGATGTCCAAGCCAAGCGAGCCGGTTGAAATCGTCTCAACCTCAACGACATGATCGCCGCCCAGGCGCATGATCGAGCCTTTCCCAAAGGCACGCTCAATCTGAGCGACCGCTGTCTCAATCGCCTTGTTCTTATCCAAGCTCATACTGGCTCCCGCACGTCCAAATTGGTGGATAGGAGAAGATCTACCTCAAACCCCGCCCGAAGGCTAGAACAAAACGAGAACTGTGGTGAATTGTCAGTCGAGAGCCGACGCCCTCCCGTGCTCAGTTCCGAGCCCATGGTTGGGAACAATTCTCTTTACAGAAAGATTTACAGCTGTATTCTATCCACAGAAAGGAAGGGATGCATGAACATGACGCCACAACCTGCCCGGATCAGCCAGGATGCAGCGATCGTATCGAAGGCGGCTGTCCGTGCCGCGGAGCGGCTTGAACTTCCAGGCCGACTGTTCGCGTCCATCATTGGTGTCTCGGAAGCCACGGTCTCTCGAATGAAGACGGGCGACTTTGCCTTGGATCGGGATCGCAACGCCTTTCAGCTTTCCCTGCTCTTCGTCCGTCTCTATCGCTCCTTGGACGCGATCGTCGGTGGCAATGCCGCCTCGGCTGCATCGTGGTTCAAGAGCCATAACACCGCCCTCGACGCCCGTCCGGTGGAAGCGGTCCAATCCATTGCCGGCCTTGTCCATGTCATCGACTATCTCGACTCTCGACGCGCTCCGCTCTGAGTTCCGGCCCTTCAAGGGCCATTGCTGGCGCGTGGTCGAGTCCCAGTACGTCATCTCAACGGTGCCCCTTGTCGATACACTGGACGAGCAGGCGCGTCTCGAGGACCTTCTGGACGACACCAAGCCGCCGGTGCCGCCGGCGTGCCGCCACCTTCATCCCCTGCTCTACACGCCATTTCGCTATACGCCTCGGCAGGGATCCCGCTTTCGGCGGGCCGGACAACGCGAGGGTGCGTTTTACACCGCCGAGCACGTAGAGACGGCCATCGCCGAAATGGCCTTCTATCGGGTGCTGTTCTATGCCGAGGCTCCCGAAGCTCTGATCCCAGCGGATTTTGCTGAGTACACGGCTTTCTCGGTCGCGATTGACACTGACGCCCTGGTCGACCTGACCGAGCGTCAGGAGCCTGCCCTCTCCCATCTCAGCGACTACAGCGCCTCTCAGGCCTTTGCCGATCTCGCAAGAGCCGCCGGGGCGACGGGCCTGCGCTCCCTGTCAGTCCGCTGCCCGAATAAGGGCGCGGCTTTCACCTGGCTTTCGTGCGAGGTCTTCGACCGTCCTGATCCGGTTATGCGCCAAACATGGCGCATGCGTCTGACCCGGCTGGGAGTGCAAGCCCTCTGTGAAAGCCCGAGGCTTGCAATCCAATTCCCACCCGAGACGGCAACCTCCGATCCACGAACGGCAACCTTCGCATGGGAGCGGGCTGCCTAAAGCCAGGTGAGGAATTGCCACTCTTGGGGAGTCTCAATGCAAATCCGCCCCGCCATACTCAACGATATTGATGCCATCATGGCTTGCGAACGCCAGGCTGGGTACGAGGACCTGGTTGGCCGATGGACGCGGGAGCAGCACGCAACCGGTATTGCAGACCCTACTCACCGTTATCTCGTCGCTGTTGGCGGCGGCGGGAAAATCTCAGGTTATTTGATGCTTCAGGGGATTGGAGCCTCGCCTGAAAGCGTCCTGATCAAGCGTATTGCTGTCATGCAACCCGGTGGGGGTGTTGGCCGCGCTCTGATCGAACGCGCGCTATCGGTCATTTTTGATGAGCTAGCCGCCAAGAGGGTCACTTTGACAGTCCGTCCGCATAATGAGCGCGGCGTCGCCCTCTATCGCAGGGTTGGCCTGACCAATGATGGAGTGGAGGAAGTTCTGCGAAACGGCAAGCCCGCTTTCAATACGGTCATGTCGATGAACGCTGACACTTATCGGATCCGTCAGGCCGCGAATTTCCGATAAGCGCCTTTATGGGACCGGTAACAACCCAACAGACCGGAGAGGGTGAATGGAGCGGTTTGTCGTAATTTCTGGCTGTTCCGGCGGTGGCAAATCCACTTTGCTTGCCGAGCTTGGTAGGCGCGGTCACGCCATCGTGGAGGAACCTGGTCGCCGGATCGTCCGACAGGAGCTCGAAGAAGGAGGGTTGGCGCTTCCCTGGAAAGACGAACAAGCATTTGCACATCGTGCAATGACTATGGCCCTAGAAGATCGAGCAGCAGCCACCGCTCTGAACGGGTGGGTGTTTTTCGACAGGGGCCTGGTCGATGCTGCGGCTTTCCTACAGCACCTGACAAATGAGCCAGTTCTGGCTGCACTCGCTCAGGCGCATCGCTACTGCCAAACTGTGTTTCTAACGCCGCCCTGGCCAGAAATTTACGCGAATGACCCAGAACGGCGTCATGGCATGGAGGCAGCCGAAGCTGAATATTCTCGGTTGCTCGAAGCCTACCCACCGCTTGGATACAAAGTTTCTATCTTGCCCAAGGTCAGTGTGTCGGAGCGTGCCAACTTCATCGAAAGGGCTTTGTCCGAGGCGAAGGAGTCGCACTCCTCGCAGCACTAATGAGCCTTTGCCTCAAACACTTCGCAATGTCTCATTTGCTTCGCAACCACCCACCAGGGATCACAAACCAAGGCTCAACTGAGGGCTCTGCGGCCCCTCATCGGTATTCAGCGCGGACAAGGACATCCCCAGGGGACGCACGGGTTGCCCGAAGGGGAGAAGCGAGACCAAGAGGCCAGTTGCGATCTCGTCCAAGCCGCTCCGGCTCTCAACAAGCGCGCCCAGTGTGCGACTACGGGTGATCTGCTGAAAATCGGAAAATTTCACCTTCAGCGTGACCGTCCGGCCCCTCACTCCAGACTGGTCACAGTAGCGCCAGACCTTGTCGATGATCGGCTGAAGCGCTGCCTTCATCTCATCGAGGCTGCTCAGGTCGGCGGAGAACGTGTTCTCGGCGCCGACGGACTTCCGGGTCCGGTCCGGCCGGACCGGGCGGTCATCGATCCCACGCGCGAGCCAGTAGTAATAGCTCCCGGCTTTACCGAACCGCTCCTGCAGGAACTCCAGCGGTCGGGATTTCAGGTCCAGGCCGGTGAAAATACCGAGGGCATGGAACTTCGCAGCCGTTGCAGGTCCAACCCCATGAAACTTCTCGATAAGAAGCGACTCCATGAAGACCGGGCCCATCTCGGGCGTGATGACAAACATCCCGTTCGGCTTGCGCTGGTCCGACGCCATTTTGGCAAGGAAGCGGCAATATGAGACGCCCGCCGACGCTGTCAGCCCGGTCTCTTCGAAGATTCTCGCCCTGATCTCCCGGGCGATTTGGGTCGCATACGCAATGCCCTTGAGGTTCTCCGTCACATCCAGGTAAGCCTCGTCGAGCGACAGCGGCTCGACCAAGGGTGTGTACTCGTGAAAGATCTCTCGAATCTGCAAGGAAACCTGCTTGTAGACGTCAAAGCGCGGCTTCACGAAGATCAGGTGTGGGCACTTCCGGCGCGCCGTGACTGACGGCATCGCCGAATGCACGCCGAAGCGACGAGCCTCATAGCTCGCGGCTGCGACAACCCCTCGCTCACGCGAGCCACCGACCGCGACCGGTTTCCCACGGAGTTCCGGATTATCCCGCTGCTCGACCGAGGCATAGAAGGCGTCGAGGTCCACATGCGCGATACGCCGATCCGTGACGGGTATTGATCGGTCTACCCGCTCCGGCTTGAACCCGGCGGCGGCTGGATCAAGGTCGATGTTCAACGTGGTTCTCACGGCTGAAAACAAGCAGCATCATCCGTCATATAGCATCCTGTGTTCCCTTTTTGTACTCCCGCCCCGGGTTTCCAACCGTTTTCTGCCGGGCCGCCATATCGAGATCGTTTTCGATCAATCCCCGAAATCAGGAGCGTCCCATGCCTGCTGACAAACATAGAAGCCTTGCCCGGCGCACCGCCTACCTGCGCCTGGCGGCCCACAGCGGGTTCGCCGTACAGATCAAGTGGGGCTACGCGGTCACTCCGGATGTTCTGGCTCTCGTTCAGCGTGGACACCTTCGCCGGACCCGGAATTCCGCCGGCGGACGCAAGCGCATCACCTGCATGGAGGTCACGCCAAGCGGCCGCAAGTTCCTGCAGGACACCCTCGCCCGCCGCGGACAGGATTTCGGACCCGTCTCCCTGATCCGGGACCTCGATCCCCGCAAAATCCGCAAGGAGGAAAAGCGCAGGGCCGCCGGCTATGTCAGTCCCCGGGTCTATACGGGCATTCGCCACCTGGATGCTGCGATCGCGGCTCAGCACCTTCGGCGCATCAGGCGCGCCATGGCCTTCCCGGGATCCTACCTCACCGGCTCCACGGCAACGGCCTGAGGCACGGCATGGACAGGCTCATCCCGATCGCCGTCGCCATGCTGTTTCTATGGCTGATCTGGCGGGTCATCCGCCATTCGACGCGGGAAACCATCGATCCACGCACTCTCTGTGTGGTCGACGGGGACACCATCTGGATTCTGAAGCCGGATCGCACCGTCTCGGAAAAAGTCCGAGTTCAGAACATCGACGCACCCGAGCTTAGGCGCCCTCGGTCTCGTCGGGAGCTCAGCCGCGCCGTTGCTGCAACGGAGTTCGTGAGAGACACGATCCGCCAGGCCGATACGGTGACGATCCGTCGGCGAGGCAAAGATCGATACGGCCGAACGCTCGCCCGTATCGCCATTGACGGCCTCGATCTTGGCCGCCTGCTAATCCGCAGGGGGCACGCGAGGCGGTGGACCTAGTGGTAAAAGTCTGACGTGACGTACCCAAAAGCTTAGAGGTCGCATTGGGCGGCGAGCAGACCTCTACTTGTCACGAAAATCAGCCCTTTTGCGAAAGCTGCTCGGCAGCGGCAGCCAAAGCCGCCGTTGGGCTTCTGAGCGGTTTCGGCCCCTTTCTGACAAGATCGGCAGCGCCCGCCATTGATGCCTGAGCCAGAGCGACAATTGAGGCCCCTTCATCATAAGCTGCATCCCCAGCCTCTGCGATTGCCGAAAGATAGCCATCCCGGTCCCCAGCCTTGAACAAAGCCCATGCACCAGGAACAAGGCGAACTTCAACTGTCGCACCGAATTGGTGCGCCGCGTCAGCAAAGAGCTGGCCCGTCGGCTCCATAGTGGTTTCGACAGCACAGAGAACGACAATCTTACCGCCTGCCTGGACGGCGTTTTCAGCAAGCGCCCCATCCGCCCTTAGAATGGGAGCCGACGCAGCCTTCCCGGCTTCGGCGGCAGCAGGCCCCAAGGTCGAGCATGTCAGAACGACAGCATCAGCGTCACGGGCGAGACCAAGCAGCACCGAACCCGTCTCGCTTGCGATATCTGGCGTAAGACCGCCCGCTTGTTCCGCAGCGGCAAGAAGCTCTGGGCGGACTACGTGACGAAGGATTCCATCCGGAAAGCCGAGTTCTCTGGCGGCGGCTTCAAAGACAGCGATATTGCTTTCGGCCGTGTGCAGGCAGACTATTGTCACGGTATTGTCTTCTGTCAAAACGTGTCGCGGACCTCTCGATCAAAGAGAAGCTTCCGCGTCCGTCTACGGTGGCCCTCATAGGAGGCTTTGCATAAATATCCGAACCGGTCCAGGGCGAACACGATTGGCGATCGAAAGTGCACCGCTATCAGCGGGGTACCAAGCGTCAGGTTTTATCCACTAGCAGGAGGTCTCAGGCTGCCGCAGCGCGCCGACTGCCCGTCTTCTTGGCCTTCTTCTGCGGCGCGCCCAGACCCATCGATTTCGCCATCTCGGACCGTTGCTTCGAGTAGTTCGGTGCCACCATCGGATAGTCGGCCGGAAGGTCCCACTTGGCGCGATACTCCTGAGGCGTCAGGCCCAGACCGCGCAGGTGACGCTTGAGGGTGCGGTACTGGCGGCCATCTTCCAGACTGATGAGGAAGTCGGGTGTAATCGTCTTCTTGATCGGCATCCGCGGCGCAAGCGGCTCGCGAGCCTTTTCGGTCTGACCGCCGAGATGAATTTTTGAGAAGGCTGCGTAAACACTTTCGATCAGCGACGGAAGGTTCTCGCGAACGACTGAGTTATTCGCCCCATAGGCGGTCACAACATCCGCTGTCGTTTCGATCAAATTGGTGGTGGTTGAAGCGCTCTTAGATTCCGTTGCGGACATTAGAATACTCTCTTCGGTCGATTGTAGTTCAGAGAATGAAGGAAAATCTTACGGTTGAGATCTTCCTCCGAAGGTTAATTGATTAGGGCAAAAGGCTATTAGGATGTTCCAGTAGCGTTTGTGTTCAATCTGGGATCTGCTGTGTTTTGGATGTCTGGTCAACGGACCAGTTTCAGGGCGAAAAATGGCGGGGCATCTAAATCCCAAAAGGCTCTTAACGTCGAACGAATCTCTTTCCAAGATGTATTCATGTCTTCTCAAATAGCCTCGAAATCGGTTCACAAGATCAGAGAAAACCCCAAAAGTCCGCCGGATATCAACGACGGCGAACAGGCAAGCTGATCCAACACGAGAGTAGAGTACATGATCGCGATCGAAACGAACTCCCGTTACGTCACCCTCACCCAGCTGCGCGACCGGTATCGCCGCATGTACGAGCCGACCCACGGCGCTCTCAAGGCGATAAGCCTCAATCTCATCAGCAGTGAAGATCGGGCGACCCTCATGCTGAATTTTGCGGCCGACACAGGTCTCCCGCGCAAAATGACCGCGGAGGTCTCGTTCGACCCTGGCGCCACGACAGATGCCAGCCTCGCCTCCCGCTGGCACTAGCTTGGGTCACGCGGGGGCGCACACGCGCCCCCAACCGCCTCGAAACCATCCCCAGCCGAGATCCTCTGCATGTTTGACCAGCATTTCGCACGCGATGCCGCGGGCCGCCTTGTCGTCACCGCCTATGTCGACGGCGCCTGCTCCGGAAATCCGGGGCCCGGCGGCTTTGGCGTCGTCATTCTCGACAGGCACGGTCACGCGCATTCCCTTTCCGGCTACGGCAGACCGCAGACCACCAACAACAAGATGGAGCTCTCGGCCGCTATTGCGCTGCTCGAGTTATTCGAATCCGAGAAATGCAGTTTCACGATCCATGCGGACAGCCAGTACGTGATCAAAGGGATCACGGAATGGATCGTGAATTGGAAGCGCAAGGGCTGGCGCAACGCCCAGAACAAGCCGGTCGAGAACCAGGACCTGTGGCAGGCCTTGGATCGTCTTGCGTCCATGCATGAAATCAAATGGGTGTGGGTCCGCGGACACAGCGGCAATCGCTACAATGAGATGGCCGACCGCCTCGCCGTCGACGCCGGCCGGGGCACGATTGTCGTCCCTGACTTCAATCGTGTCGACACTCCCAGGGAGGCATCAGCGACGGTGAGCCTCAGCCCACAAAAATCCCCAGAAGAGCTTCTGATCGGCCACCTGGAGGACGCTCTTGCCTCGGGCTCCCTCGCCGATCTCCGAAGTGCCGCCCGGGCTGCCCTTGACCACCTGAAATCCCGCTAACCCCGCGAGAGGACAATCATGACGATCATTGCACCCCAGGCCCTGGCCTGGGCACGATCCCGCTTGCTCCGAACCATCTGGACCAAGTTCGACGAGGGACCGGTACTGTGCGCAACCGTGATCTTCGTGGCTCTCGCAATTTTCGACATGATCCTCGGCACGTCGATCGCATGGGTATTCCTGATGATCACCGTTGGTGCCGCAGTTCTCAGCTACGTCTCCGCGCGGCTTCGGCGAACCCCAATGCAAAAGCGCCTTGCCGATCTCGCGACCCACCCGCTTCAGCTGTTTGTCACAATCGCCGAGATCAGGGTCGAGCCTCCCCTGGTAGAAAAGCCAGGCTCACTCGTCCTGATGGTCGGCCGGCGGTCCCGTCAGCGGGCAGAAATCGCGGGAAAGTCGGACGGCCAGATCCTGGACCTCCTGTTCGACCTGATGGGCTTCTGCAAGGCACAGGATCTCGACTTCGCCGCGATCATTGCTGACCTCCGGGCCGAGCGCCCCATGATCAATCAGTGAGGCGAACAATGCTCGACAGAGAAAAGGCACGGATCGGCGTCCTAGCGGCAGTCAGGCAGATGGCTGCAGAATATCCCGACGCCTCATATTGCGAGGCTCGCGAGCAGTTTGGGCTGCTTGGCCAAATTAAGCGCATCTGCGGCAACGCCATGCCCACGGCCCGCCGCTACTGGGAGCACATCGGGCTCGACCGCTCGAAGCTCGTCGACGAGTTTACCTTCGCGCAAGAAGATCTAAGGAAGGCAAGCCGCCTGCGGCTCTATCCGCATCAGGAACGAGCTCTGGAAGCGCTGCGGAGGACCGAGCGCTTCATCCTCCAAATGCGGTAAAGAGATCCCTCAGGAACGGCAGAACCACTGCATCCTGGTGACCGTGTCCTTCCAGATATAGGTCCACGTCAGGTTTTCGGTGTCTGCGTTATAGTAGAAGGCGTGGGGGAAGCCCGCCCGCACGCCCGATCCGTAGATGCCGGTCACATCCTTCCGGACAAGGAAGCTATCTCCCTTCGGATCGAAGATGTCGCCTTTGGCTGACCGAAAGCTCCACTCCGGTTCACTCGGCATGTAGCGCGAGTACATGTGAACTTCGTTCGCCACTTCGTCGAGGACAAATCGGTTCACCGACTCCATCCGCTCCGCTTCCACCGGGTCGCTAATCAGTTCGCACCTCAGATTCAGCGCGAAACCTGGAGCCGTGGACAAACACAGCATGGCGGATGCGATAAGGCACTTGGATTTCATCATTCGATCCCAGGGTCGGTCAGGTCGTCGCCAGAAGGGACAGTCCTTTTTTTCCTAAACGGACCGATCCGGCAATCCGGATCGGTGGTCTGGGACATGACGAACGACTCAGTCGCTCCCCTTACCCCCTTGCGAGGTCAATATGGATAACAGCTCACCACTTCCGACTGGCGAGGTTCGTGCCTATTGCGATCTCCATCGCCCGTGCAGCTCGCTGAAAGCGATGACCGGCGAAATGAAAGGCAGAGTTGTCTCCAAGCCGAAGCAGATCGTGCTCAGAGATGTCCGCTTTGAGGTTAGCCAGGCGGGGCTGCGCCGGACGCGAGAGGAGAACGTCCCGAACGTCCATGCCTACGCCAGAGGTTTTGTCCGCGACCAAGACGTCGAGGCAGTCCGAAACCATCCCGATTGTGTTCGCGTCCGATACAATCCTCACCTCTTCGACACCTTTGTCCGTGCCGACACCGAGGAGCCGATTACCAGCGCCCAGGTCCTCGCCATCGATGGCAAGTCCTCTTTCGCCATCGGCGTCGCCTGAAACATGCTCCCGCCCGTCATCCAGCAGGCCCACTATCCACCGACCCAACCCTGATGTTTAAAGATATCGCGATAGATCTCGCGCACTACATTCTGCTTTCTCAGATTGTAGTCCGGTGCAGTCGTTACTCCATCTTTTGCCAGCATTTTTGCATCAGCATAGCGTTGCCTGTCCGCTGGCCGCTCGCGGAGCCAGTCTCGAAATAGGATATGGCGGATGTGCTCGGGGCATCCTGGCCCGAACACGTGCAGATTCACGCGCGGGTTATCATGGCGCAGCATACGGTGCTGATACCACGAGCGCTCCCTCACCGTTGGATCGTACCCAAGCGAGGTCAGAGCCGGGACATAGTCCTGCTCCTGCTCAGGGTCCGCAACGATCAGATCAATGTCGATCACTGGCTTCGCGAGTAGCCCTGGCACTGCCGTCGAACCGACATGTTCGATGCTCAGCGCAACCTTCGGAAGCGCCGCTTCGATCGCCGCACTGCAGCGTTCAAACTTTTATGCCCAAAGTGGATTATAACCTTCGACCTCAATCTCTTCACGCTTGGGCTCGCCCTTGACCCAAGGGTTTTCGTCGGGATCGCCTTCTTCGAAGGTAACAATAGAGGCTTCGTCCGGCCAAGTATCATCGTTCATTTGCACGGCTATCCTTTTACTCTCGAGCGGTTGATGGTCAGCAATCGCCGCCGTTTTGGTGTCGACAAGCAGCGGCTCGGCGGACACACTCTGGCCCTTGAAGCAGGCACCCAAACGTGGGTTCGATTTCCTGTCAACTGCAAGGCAGTGCTTGAACTGCTATGAAGGGCCTTTATAGATTGCGAGTGGCTGTGGTAGAGCGCTACAATGTTGACCGTCATCCATCTCAACGGCCCAATTAATAGTGGTAAATCCTCGGTTGGTCGGGGCCTGGCCGATCTCCTGCCCCGTGCCGTCTTCATTGATGGCGATGATCACGACGCTCCGGATGATGCACCTCTCGACACGAAGATCCAGGCCGCTTTGCGCCGGATCGAGACCCAGATCGCGGAGGCCACAGAGGACTATCTGATTGTGGCTTATCCTCTGGATCAGGCACACTACAACCAGGTTAAAGGTGCCTCAGAGAGGCGGGGAGCTCGCCTCTTGGTTCTCACGCTAGCACCTCCCTTGGAGGTGGCGCTCAGTGACCGGGGAGCCCGGAGGCTCACACCTGACGAGCGAGAACGTATCCTCGAGATGTATGAGGAGGGCTACCAAGCCCGTTCCTTCAGCAATGCCATTCTTGATACGGCTGGACTGACACCTGAACAGAGCGCACAGCAGGCTGCCGAAGCGGTTCTTGCTATCGGGTAGTTTCCGAAAACGGGACGTTATGGAATGCAGAGCCACATGATAGCCCGCCCCAGGGCAACCAGGGACTTGGAGCGATAGTCTCTGAAGGTCCGCTGCGCGTTGTCCGTTGGACGCTGATCTTGGTCCGAGGCCACCACAGCTCTGATGCGGAAGGACTTTGCCTTGCTTTGCGGCAACTCTCTTAGAGCACGGCCATCTGGTCTTGAGAAATCCCCGTCGTTTCACGGACTTACGTGCGGGGAACTTCGCTTCCCACTACACCTATGAGGTGAGAAGCAAAGTTCGGCCCAATTGACCGATTGTTGCCGCAACCGACCAGAATGGAGGCCGCCACTCAGGCGGCCTTTCTTTTACCGGCACGAGTAACCTTAGTCCGCTTTTGCCCTACGGGCAGACATTCGGCTTATCTCTAGAACGTGCCAAAAGCTGCCCTTCATCCGACGCCGCTGCCCGAGGTTCCTTAAACCAGGAGGCTTGCGGTGAAGCGGGCGCAGACGAGCAGCAGGAAGATGCCGAAGGCCATTTCCAGCCGGCGCTTCGACAGACGGTGCGCGAGACGCGCGCCGACGGGAGCGATCCAGGCGCTGGTGGGAATGAACAGCACCAGGCCGAGCAGCGACACATAGCCCAGCGCCAGAGGCGGCTGGAAGGCCATGACATTCGGATAATCCGCCATGTGCGGCCAGCCCGCATAGATGTAGCCGATGAGGCCAGGGATCGAGATCAGGATGCCTAAGCCCGAGGAGGTCGCCACCGCCTGATGGATCGGGCGGTTGTAGAAGGTCATGAACAGGTTCGAGAGCTGCCCGCCGCCGATGCCCATGAGCGCCGAGAGCACGCCGATGAGCCAGCCATAGGCCACCATGATGGGCTTGGCGGGCATGTCGAGGCCGAAGCGCCAGGTGTCCTTGCCGAAGAGCAGGCGGATCGCCGAAAAGCCCGCCACCACCACGAACACGCCCTTGAACAGATCCGCCGGCGCATAGCGCGCGATCACGCTGCCCATGATGACGCCGATCACCACCGGTACGGCCCAGACCCTCAGGATCGACATGTCGACCGCGCCCTTGGCCCGGTGCGCGTTGAAGGAGCGGATCGAGGTGGGCACGATGATGGCGAGCGACGTGCCGACCGAGAGCGGCATGCGCACATCGTCCGGCACGTCGAGGAACCGGAACAGCTCGTAGAGGATCGGCACGGCCACCGCGCCGCCGCCGACGCCGAAGACGCCGGCGAGTAGGCCCGTGACGGCACCGGCCGCCAGAAGCGCCACGACGAGCCAGGCGAGATCGAAAAGGGGAATGCCGAACATGAGGGTCCGTATCTATTGAAGAACGCGGCTTCTCGGGAATGCAATCGGCCCGAATGACTAAATGGTAGAAAGCCCCTCCCGTTTTCTGGGGAGGGGCTTTGGTCTCAAGAGGCCGTCATGGCGATTTTGAGGTTCTCGTCGATCTTGTCGAGGAAGCCGGTGGTGGAGAGCCACTTCTGCTCGGCACCGACGAGGAGCGCGAGGTCCTTGGTCATGAAGCCGGCCTCGACCGTGTCGACGCAGACCTTCTCGAGGGTGGCGGCGAACTTGGCCAGCTCCGGATTGTCGTCGAGCTTGGCGCGATGGCTGAGGCCGCGGGTCCAGGCGAAGATCGACGCGATCGAGTTGGTCGAGGTCTCCTTGCCCTTCTGGTGCTCGCGGTAGTGGCGCGTCACCGTGCCGTGGGCAGCTTCCGCCTCGACGGTCTGGCCGTCCGGCGTCATCAGCACCGAGGTCATCAGGCCGAGCGAGCCGAAGCCCTGCGCCACCGTATCCGACTGCACGTCGCCGTCGTAGTTCTTGCACGCCCAGACATAGCCGCCCGACCACTTCAGGGCCGAGGCCACCATGTCGTCGATCAGGCGGTGCTCGTAGGTGATCCCGGCCGCCGCGAACTTGGCCTTGAACTCGGCCTCGTAGACCTCCTGGAAGATGTCCTTGAAGCGCCCGTCATAGGCCTTGAGGATGGTGTTCTTGGTCGACAGATAGACCGGGTACTTGCGCATCAGGCCGTAGTTCATCGAAGCCCGGGCGAAGTCGCGGATCGACTCGTCGAGGTTGTACATGGCCATCGCCACGCCGGCATCCGGGAACTTGAACACTTCCTTCTCGATGACGGTGCCGTCCTCGCCCTCGAACTTGATCGTCAGGCGGCCCTTGCCGGGCACCTTGAAGTCGGTCGCGCGGTACTGGTCGCCGAAGGCATGGCGGCCGACGACGATCGGCTGGGTCCAGCCCGGCACCAGGCGCGGCACGTTCTTGCAGATGATCGGCTCGCGGAAGATCACGCCGCCGAGGATGTTGCGGATCGTGCCGTTGGGCGACTTCCACATCTCCTTGAGGTTGAACTCCTCGACTCGGCCCTCGTCGGGCGTGATCGTGGCGCATTTGACGCCCACGCCGTACTTTTTGATCGCCTCGGCGGCCTCGACCGTGACCTTGTCGTTGGTGGCGTCGCGGTGCTCGATGCCCAGATCGTAGTACTTCAGGTCGATGTCGAGATAGGGGTGGATCAGCTTGTCTTTGATGAACTGCCAAATGATGCGGGTCATCTCGTCGCCGTCGAGCTCGACGACCGGATTGGCAACCTTGATCTTCGCCACGTGTAGCTCCTGTTATGTCAGACATTGGCGGTTGTCCCGCCGCAAATTTTCACCGCAGCACATGCTATGCGCTGCGGTGCTGTTATTCCCCCTACCCGCGCTCTTACGAAAATGCGGGCATTGCGGATCAGGCGACCACGACTTCGATCTTACCGACACCCTCGACGTAACCCTCGAGAACGTCACCCCGCACGACCGCGCCAACGCCGGCCGGCGTGCCGGTCATGATGATGTCGCCCGGCTGCAGGGTGAAGAGACCAGAGAGATACGAGATCATCTCGGGCACCTTCCAGATCAGCTGGTTGAGGTCGCCCTGCTGACGGAGTTCGCCATTCACCTTCAGCGTGACCGCGCCCGAATTCGGGTGGCCGATCTCGCTTGCCGGAACGAGCGGCCCGCAGGGAGCGGACGCCTCGAACGCCTTACCGACTTCCCAGGGGCGCCCCAGCTTCTTGGCCTCGCCCTGAAGATCGCGGCGGGTCATGTCGAGACCGACGCCATAGCCGAAAACATGTTCGAGAGCCTTTTCCACCAGGATGTTGTCGCCGCCCTCGGCAAGGGCCACGACCATTTCGATCTCGTGGTGCACGTCCGAGGTCTGGCTCGGATAGGGAAACTTGCCGTCGGTGACGATGTTGTCCGGATTCTTCTGGAAGAAGAACGGCGGCTCCTTGGACGGATCATGCCCCATCTCGATTGCGTGCTCGGCATAGTTACGGCCCACGCAATAGATGCGATGGATCGGGAACAGCTTGTCGCTGCCCTTGACGGGCAAGGTGACAACCGGGGCCGGCTGAACGACGTAGCCGGTCATAGCGAGAGGCGCATTCATCATCTTACTCCTGCGTAATAGTCGACTTTTTTCTCAATGTGTTCAATGGCTGCAGACATCAGCATCGCCGCGGCGAAGAGGATGATCGTCAAGGCCCAGAAGTTCTCCATGTCGAAGCTGCGTGAGTAGAGCTCAAACAGTTCGCCATAACCAATGATCGCCACCAGAAGCTGGCCGATCACAACACCCTTTACACCGCGCACAAGACCAAGTCGGATCCCTGCGAGGATCTCCGGCAGTGCGGCAAGGAGAACGATTTTCCCGTAAAGAGCGAAGGGAGAGGCGCCATAGCAGCGCCCCATCTCTATCAGCGAGTTCGGCACGTGCTGAATGCCGGCTCGCGTATCCAACACGATGATCCACACCGCGAAGAGAAAGACCGTGACGATCACCGTCGTCTCGCCCATTCCGAAGAGGATCATCAGCACCGGAACCAGTGCCGAAAGCGGCGCACTGACGAAGATGTTGACCCAGATGCTGAACAGCTCGTCCGCGGCCTTGAAGCGCCCCATCAGCACGCCGAGCGTGATGCCGACCACGATGGCCAGCGCCATGCCGATGACGAAGCTGTGCAGCGTGATCAAGGCGGCCGACTGCCATGTGCCTGTCTGCACCATCGCATTGCCGGCCATCAGCACGCTTGAGAGCGGCGGCACCAGGAACATCAAGCCGGACTGGCCGACAAGCTCCCAGATCAAGCACCAGACCAGGAGAGATGCCATCATCGGCACCCGATACCCATAGATTTTCATAGCCGCCTCCTCAATCCACGTAGTGCTTGAGGCCCTGCCAGATCTCCTCGACGGTATCGAGATAGCCCTGGTCACGGCGGATGGCGTCGGGGGAGGCAGTCCGATCGATCTTCGGCTCTATGATCTGCGCAACCCGGCTCGGACGGCGGGAAAGAAGCACGATCCGATCCGATATGTAGACCGCCTCCTCGATGCTGTGAGTGACGAAGATGAACGTCTTGCGCTCCTTCCCCACCAGATGCAGCAGATCCTCCTGGAACTTGCGGCGATTCTGCTCGTCCACCGCCGAGAACGGCTCGTCGAGAAGCAGCACTTCCGCGTTGACGGCAAAGGCGCGAGCCAGGCCTACACGCTGGCGCATACCGCCGGAGAGTTCGTGGGGATATTTGTCCTCGAATCCGGTCAGGCCGACTTCAGCGATGTAATGGCGCGCGATGGATTGGCGCTCGACCTTTCCCATGCCCTTCAACTCAAGCCCGAAGGCCACGTTGCGCATGACCGTCGCCCACGGCATTAGGGCGAAGTCCTGGAACACGAAGGCGCGCTCCGGCCCCGGGCCCGTGACGACCTTGCCATTGACGTGCACCTCTCCGGAGGTCGGCTCGATGAGTCCTGCGACGATCTTGAGCAGGGTCGTCTTCCCGCATCCGGAGGGCCCCAGCAGCGTCGTGAGCTTGCCGCGTGGAAAGTCGAGATCGATCAGACGAAGAGCTTCGACTTCGGCGTAGTTCTTGCAGATGCTTCGAACTTCGACGGCATTGTCGCCCTCAGCGCGAGGCATGGCATTCATGGAAGAAGCAGGTACAGTCATGTCAGCCTCTCTTCTTTTCGGGGCGCAGTACCCGGATTTCGAAAGCCTCCAAAGCTGCGAGTGTCAGGGTCGAGACCAGGATGATGGAGACCACAGCGGCATACATCTCTGCGTAATTGGCCACTGAACGGTGATAGGTAATGAGATCGCCGATCCCGGTGGGCGTGATCAGCAGTTCCGCCAGAATGACGCCGATGAAGCCGGCCGCGAGACCAAGACGAAGCCCGGCAAAGATCACTGGGCTGGCGTCGGGAATGATGATCTTGATGATCTGCTGCATCCGCGTGCCCTGGAACGAGCGGCACATGGCGACCAGAGACGGATTGGCATTGCGGACCGCCTTGTAGCCGTTGAGGACGATCACCGGCAAAGCGAGCATGATCACCGCGAGGGTCTTTGCCGCCAATCCGATGCCGTACACGAACGTGATCAGCGGGATGAGGGCCGCCATAGGGGCCGATTGCAGAACGATGAACAGGGGCGCCACAAGCCACTCGGCCTTGCGCGACAGGCCCATCACGATGCCGAGCCCCACTCCGACCACCCCGGAAATGGCGATGCCGATGATCAATGGCTGAAGGGTCGATGCATAGGCCACGAAGAGACTGCCATCGAGCAGCATCGTCACCAAGGCATAGAACGTGTCCAGGAATGTCGGGAACGCGTAGCTGATCGGCACACGCCCAGCGATTTCCCAGGCAAGGAAGAACAGGCCGAGAGAGACGATCCTTGCAATGATGGGGTGGCTTGCAAACAGCCGGCCAAAGCTCAGGCCGCGATCTGCCGGCGGCAAATGGACGGCCCGCACGGGGCCGTTCACTTGGGAATTGACTTGGGTGGAAGCCATCATACCGGCGCCTCACATGGTGCCGACTTTGACGAGCACGCGATCCAACGGACGGGTATCCCAGAAATCCTCCACCTTCAGACTTGCGGGATCACCCGTAATCTGACCGGACAAGGTGTAGAATGCGAAGTCGTCCTTCGCCGCGGCAGCTCCACCGCCATTGAGCGGGAACGCTTTACCTTTGGCCAGTTCCTCGAAATACGGGCCGATCTCGCTCACCTGTCCCGCAGGCAAGTCAGGAAGCAGCTTGTACTTGGCGCGCCACTCGGCAACGACGCCGGGATTGGCCGTCACTTCGCGCCAGGTGGTAAGGATGGCCTCGACGATCTTGTCGACGTCCTCCGCATTCTTCTCAAGAAAGTTCGTGTTGGCGAACAGCGCTTCGTCCGTCGCATTCACGCCTTCGAGAGGGAGAATGACGAACTTGCCGGGAGCCTGGGTTTCAAGGAGACGGCGGCCGGAGGAATCGACGATGGTGGCCTTTACATTGCCCTGAAGCAGAGCGCCCGTACGAACCTCTGCGCCTGGAATGTAGCTGATCTTGGAGAACTTGATGCGTTGCCGCTGCTCCATCAGCTTCATGATGGCCTCGGTTCCGGAACCACGTGAGTGAACCGCAACCTCTTGCCCATCGAGATCCTTCCAGGTCTTATAGAATTCTCCGTTGACGGCTGGGTAGAACCGCAGTGTCGACAACTGCATGAACATCCGGATGGGCGCTTTGACCTTCTGGACGAGCGCGTAAGGTCCGCCAACGCCGATATCGGCTTGGCCGCCGACCACAGCCTGAGCAGCAATGTCCTCAGACTTGAGATAGGTGACTTCGATATCGACGCCCTTCTCCCTTGCCTGCTCGAAAGCGGCCAGCAGATGGAGGGATTCGACGCTGGGGATGTCGCCGAAGGCAACGCGAACCTTCGCAGCTTCCGCTACGCTCGACGTGATCATCGCCACACTAACGGCGACCGCCGCCGCACTGGTCTTTAAGCACAACAAGCCCTTGAACATATTTCTCTCCCGAGGTTTCAGGCGGTTGTTCCGCTCTTTTGCCAGCCGCACCATTCGCGACCAATGTGTTATTGGTTGCAATTGGGCGGGGAAGTGTCAAGCATTTTTCTAATTGACTGTATTTATTTTTCTAATTGACTGTATTTATTGTTGAGATAATAGATCCAACCAATTCAAGATTGGTTGGATCATATAATGCATATTTTGAGTGAGGCAGGACCCAATCGCAGCGTTGTCACCCAACTGCGAGCATTCCTCGCGCAGGCAGAACTGCCCGAGGATGGCCGCCTGCCACCGGAACGGGATCTGGCTTCGGCTCTTGGTGTTACGCGCACGGAGCTGAGAAAGGCGCTTGGAACGCTTGAGGCGGAGGGGCAGATATGGCGCCACGTCGGCAAGGGCACATTCATCGGCAATCGCCCGACGGACTCCCTCTCGGACATCGCGACCTTGGCTAAGCGAACTAATCCGGCTGAGCTGATGCGGGCCCGGTTGATCATCGAGCCCGAAATCGCGAGGGCAGCCGCCCTGACCGCGACTCCCATGCATCTTGCCGAACTCAGGCTATGTCAGACGCGCACCCGCGACGCCGCAACATGGCGGCAATATGAGAACTGGGACACGCGCCTACACCGAACTATCGCTGAAGCAACGCAAAATACCCCGCTCCTCGGGATGTTCGATATGCTCAACTCCCTGCGCCGGGCAGTCACCTGGGGCCGGCTCCGCTCGGATCCCATTAAGCCAAGCCCCAATCATCACAGCTTCGAAGAGCATGAAGTGATTATTACGGCTATCGAAAACCGTGACATGAATGGCGCTGCAGCGGCGATGCGCACGCATCTCCAGAGCGTCGAACGCAATCTCCTGGCCCGGCAGTCTGATGCAGCAGATTGATTGTGCTAAGATTCGGGTTACGGCACCGGCCTAGTTGAGAGGCGAGCCACAGTCCGCTTGGGGTCATCCAAGGAAATTGCTGCTGTCTCGGGAATGTCTGTTGTGCCCTTCGTCAGCAGCAGATGAGGTGGATGGCTCCCACTGACGGCATCTGAGTGCCAGGATGGGTTGCTGTCAGGCAAACCCGGAGCAAGGAGCCATCCGTCATGAAAGTTACCACAATCGGCCTGGATCTGGCCAAGCATGTGTTTCAGGTCCACGCCGTGAATGCAGAAGGTACCATCGTCCTGCGCAAGGCTCTGCGGCGGGGACAAATGCTGCCCTTCTTTGCCAAGCTGCCCCGGTGCCTGATCGGGATTGAGGCCTGCGGCACCTCGCATCATTGGGCCCGCGAGCTGATGCGCCTGGGACATGACGTGCGCCTGATGCCGCCGGCGTATGTGAAGCCTTATGTGAAGCGCGGCAAGACCGATGCGTCCGACGCCGAAGCCATCTGCGAGGCAGTTACGCGGCCGAGTATGCGCTTTGTGGCGGTCAAGTCGGCCGAGCAGCAGGCCGCCTTATCGCTTCATCGCACCCGTGACCTACTGATCCGGCAGCGCACCCAACTGGTGAACATGATCCGCGGCATGCTGGCCGAGTTCGGGATCGTCCTGGCGGACGGCGTGGAACGGGCGCTAGGGCTCGCGCGCCAGATCCACGCCCAGGAGGCCATGCCCGATGTGCCGGCCACAGCCCAGGAGGTCCTCAGTCTGCTGTGCGGGCAGGTACTCGACACCCATGCCCGGGCCCAGGCGATCGACCGTTCGCTGCTGGCTGTCCACCGGACCAACGAAGTGGCGCGGCGCCTGGCCTCCATCCCTGGTATCGGTCCGGTCGGCGCCACGGCGCTCGCCGCGTCGGTGGCTGACCCGCGGCAGTTCCGGTCCGGTCGTGAGTTTGCGGCTTGGCTCGGGCTGACGCCCTTGCAGAACTCCAGCGGCGGCAAGGAGCGGCTCGGCCGCATCAGCAAGATGGGCGACCGCTATCTGCGCAAGCTGCTGGTCGTCGGCGCCACCGCGCTGGTCCGGCACGCGAGGCATAAGCCGGACCGGGCGGATCCCCGCCTGCTGGCTCTGCTGGCCCGCAAGCCGGTGCGGGTGGCGAGCGTAGCGATGGCCAACAAGATGGCGCGTGTTGTTGGGGCTATCCTGGCGCGCGGGGAGACGTACCAGCCCCGTCATGTGCCGGCGCCGGCCGGATGAGCAGCAGGGTATAGGAGATCGAGCCGGAATGATCGGCTCTGAGAGGTTGTGAGAGCGACGCGATGTGATGGCGAGACCGGTCAGGCCGGGAACAGGGACAACCCGTCGAATGTCAGAGGCGTCAGAGCCTGCTCAGCAGATTGGGACCGTGTTGGCCGCCCCCATCAGGGCCAGCAGCCGCAATCCGGCTGCATCAACAGGCCGGACAGAAGACTGCACCCGACCAGCGCGTCAGAACGTCAAATCAGCTCTTGCAATGTGGGAGCCATCCACAGAGGACATTCAGCCTACTTCGCAAATGTGCCATTTGCCGACCTTTGAGAACTCTCCAAGCGTCAAACGCTCACCGATAACAGCCGCCAAGCCTGGCGCGTCGTGGAGAGCGTCATTCGCACAAGAACGCCTAGCATCGGCTACCAGGACGACTTCAGAAGCATCCTTTTAAGCTTAGAAGGATCCTCCACGCAGCTACCTACCCTTCCCCTGTTGTACGTTTCCTACACCCGTCGATCTTTCCTCGACGAAGGTTGGAATTGCTTGTGTGCACGGGGCCGCTCGTGCATCAGGAGACCTCAGGAATCGCCACGAATTCCTAGGGGCATACTCACATTATGAAGAATATAAATCAGACGAGGGCCGCATCGGTGGGTCTCAAGGCCAGGCTCGCGGCAGGCACCGCGCTTCCGCTCCTCATTGCGCTCGGCGGGATGCCCTTGACCGCCACGGACGTGCTGGCGGACTCGTCGTACTGCTCCGCCACGAATATCGGGCTCACCGAGTGCTCCTCCAGCGGCGTGACTGCCGTGACGACCGACCCCAACCAGCCTTCCTCCCTGACCGTCGATAGCGGGGGCGACACGATCGGCGATGTGTCTTTCACCCAGTCGAACGGATCTTCTGGAAGCGGCTCCATGTCGCTTGAGATCACCGGTGACACGACGATCGTAACCCCGGAGACGATGGCCGCGGCGGGAGTCATCGTCGGAAACGCCGACGGCGACGTTCGCGCGGAATTCGGTTCCCGGGTGAGCATCACCAACCTGGGTACCCTGAATATCTACAGGAAGGGGGTGTACCTCCTCACGGGCAAGGGTAACGTCGATCTCGTGACGGGTGCGACCATCGAGGCGGGGGAGAATGCGATCCACGCCCAGTCCTTTGATGGTAACGTCTCGATCGAGAACACGGGAACCCTCATTTCTCGGGAAGGGAGTGGGATCCAGGCGGAGAACGGGTCGACGGGCCCGTCCACCGTACGGATCACCAATACGGGAAGGGTGGATGCGCGCAAGGACGCAATCTCCGCGACCAATACCGGCGGCGCCGTCCTTGTCGCAAACGAAATCGACGGCAGCGTCGAGACGACGATCGGGAATGGCATCGTCGCCGATGCCCGCGGCGGCAACGCGACAGTTCTGAATGACGGGTTCATCGCCTCGATGGGCGGATCCGGCATCGTGGCGCGGTCGGATACCGATAACGTCCTTGTCAAAAACGACGGTCTCGTGACGAGCCTTAGCGACTTCTCGGCAGGTATCGAGGCTCGGGCGTTGAACGGCACCGTCCATGTCGTGAACTCCGGAGCCGTCATGGGCCATGACGGCATCCTGTCGCTCTTCGGCAACACGACCATCGAGAACTCCGGCGTCATCCAGGGCATGACGGAGACGGGCGGTTCCGCTATCCGCCTCGCCAACGGCAACCACTCCCTCGTCCTGAAGGAAGGCTCTGCCATCGTCGGCGACATCGTCGCGGGCGGGAAGCTGGCCATCGACGCACAGACCGACGTGACGATCGCATATGCCATCCTCGACGGCGGTTACATGCCGAACTTCGCTGCCATGGCTTCTCCCATGAACGGACTCAGCCTGACGAAGAAGGGCGAGGGCGTCCTCACGCTCTCCGGCGACAACACCTACTCGGGCGGCACCACCATCGAGGCCGGCGTGTTGCAGGTGTCGAAGGACGCCAACCTCGGCGGGGCCGGCAATCCTATCGTGTACGGCTTCGCGTCCGCAGCTGCCTCGTCCGCGCCCCTCGGCGGCATCACCCTCGCAGGCGGCACGCTGCGCTACCTCGCCGGCTTCGACAGCGCCCGCACGCTGACGGTCGAGGCCGCAGGCGGCACCATCGACACCAACGGCAGGAATGCCTCCCTGTCGGGTCTCGTCCTGGGTTCCGGCAACCTGAACAAGACGGGCCTCGGCACCCTCGCCCTGACGGGCAACGGCAGCGGCTACGGCGGCACCCTGTCCATCAATCAGGGCACCATCGCGCTCGTCGGTGGCAGCCTCGGCGGCAAGATCGACATCAAGAAGAACGGCTCGCTGCTCGTCGGCGACGGCAGGGTCGATGGACACCTGCTAGCGGACACCACCAACAACGGCACGCTCGTCTTCAACCAGACCGGCAACTACAATTACACCGGCGACCTCGACGGCAATGGCGCCCTCGTGAAGAAGGGTTCGGGTGAACTGCGCCTCAGCGGCGAGTACCGCTACACGGGTTCCACCGTCGTCCAAGGCGGCTCCGTGCTTCTCGAGGCCGGGCTCAGCCAGGAGACGGACCTCGTCATCGACGGCGGCACGTTCGACCTCAGCGGCCGCGACCAGACCGTAGCCGGTCTTTCCGGCCGTAGCGGCAGCCTCCTGCTCGGCAATGGCAACCTCGTCGTCGACCAGGGCGAGGGTTCGACCTTCGGCGGCGCGATCAACGGATCGGGCACCTTCACGAAGATAGGCGCGGGTCGCCTCGACCTGACCGGCAACAGCCCGTTCACGGGCGGCACTTTCGTCAATGGCGGCACCCTGGCCGTCAACGGCTCGCTCTCCGGCTCGAACGTGACCGTCAACAACGGCGGTACGCTCGGCGGCAACGGCACGGTCGGCGGCATCGTGGCCGGCAATGGCGGCATCGTCGCTCCCGGAAACTCCATCGGCAACCTGAAGGTGTCGGGCGACGTGACCTTCGGCCTCGGCTCCATCTACGTCGTGGAGACGAATGCGGCCGGACAGGCCGACCGGATCGACGCGACGGGCAAGGCCACCATCTCGGGCGGCACGGTCCGCGTGCTGGCCGAGAACGGCAGCTACAATCCCACCACGAACTACACGATCCTGACGGCCGGCGATGGCGTCACGGGGACGTTCGCGGGCGTCACCTCCAACCTCGCGTTCCTAACGCCAAGCCTTGCCTACGGGGCCAACGACGTCATTCTCACCCTGATCCGCAAGGGTACGGGCGGCGGCGATACCCCGGTCCGGTTCTCGGACGTCGCAGTCACCCGCAACCAGTTCAACACGGCCGAGGCCGTGGAGGATCTGGGGGCAGGCAACGGCGTGTTCGACGCGGTCGTCGGCCAGAGCGTCCCCGGCGCCCGTCTCGCCTTCGACTCCCTCTCGGGCGAGATCCATGCCGGCGTGGCGGGCACCTTGATCGAGGACAGCCGCCTCATGCGTGACGTCCTCCTGAACCGCCTCGGCGGGATCTACGGCACCGAAACGGGGCAGTGGGGCTTCTGGGGGCAGGGCCTGGGTTCGTGGGGCCAGAGCGACCGGACCGACAACGCCGGCCAGCTCGACCGCTCTACCGCGGGCTTCCTGATCGGCCTCGACGGCGACGTCATGGCGGCGGGCAACGCTTGGCGCCTGGGCATCGCGGGCGGCTACACCAGCACCTCGGTCGACCTCGACGCACGGACCTCCTCGGCGGAGATCGACAGCTACCATGTCGCGATCTACGGCGGGACCCACTTCGGGAACCTCGGCGTCCGCGGCGGCGCGGCTTACACCTGGAGCCAGGTCGACGCGAAGCGCTCGGTGGCCTTCCCCGGTTTCTCCGACACCCTGTCGGAGAAGTACGACGCCCGCACCGCCCAGGTGTTCGGCGAGGTGGGCTACCGCTTCGACCTCGGCGGCTTCGCCATCGAACCGATCGCCGGGCTTGCCTACGTCAACGTGGACGTGGACGGCTTCCGTGAGAACGGCGGCGTGGCGGCCCTCACGAGTCTCGGCGGCAGCCAGGACGTGACCTACTCCACGCTCGGTGCCCGCTTCTCGACGGACTTCGTGGCCTCCGGCGATACGACCCTGTCCGCGAAGGGCATGCTCGGCTGGCGTCACGCCTTCGGCGACGTCACCCCGTCCTCGCTGCTCGCTTTCGGCAGCGCTGGCAACCCGTTCACGGTGTCCAGCCTCCCGATCGCCACCGACGCACTCGTCATGGAAGCGGGTCTCGGGATGGAGATCGGCAGCAATGCGACCGTCAGCGTCTCGTATGGCGGACAGTTCGCTCGCAAGGTGCAGGACCACAGCATCAGGGCGGGCCTCGAGGTCCGCTTCTGATCCGTGTGACCGAACTCCCCTGGGACGCCTCAGGCTGTTCCCAGGGGAGTTCTGAGGTTTGTGTGGTCGTATAATCCGGCACTCGGTGGCGACGGCCACCGGGTGTGAGCTAAGGGGCTGGCTGGAAAGGTTTTTGCCGCTTCTGTCGGATTCTACCGAATGACCTGGCCCGCAATCGCGAGCACCTCCGGTGGAACGGTGACGCCGATCTGCCTGGCGATCCTGAGACTGACGATTAATTCAGGCTGCATGCCGCGCTCGACCATCCTGGCCATCTGCCGCGCCGCCGCGAGACTCGTGTTACAGCCGCCAACGCGGCGTCACTGTCCTCCTCGCGTATGATCTGGGAGTCGATTCGACCGAGGAGTCCGCGCTGATGGATCGCCAAAGCAGAGGCGGCTCGAACTGCGGTTCTCCTTCACCCCAAGGATTCTGACGGGGCTACTGTCCACAAAGCCTAGAAAGCTGGTCAAGAACCATCGACCGTCGCATGGATGGAACGCCCCACCCGTGTTTGGCGGGAGGGGCGCGTCGGCTCTTGCTGCTAGACGATCTGGAAGTCGAGGTACGTGAGGGCGAGTCCCTTGCCGATGTTGGCAAATTTGACTGCCGCCCCGGCCCCGTTCCCGTCGGCGTCGTAAAACAGCGCGCCTGCGGAGCTGTCGTAGATGATACGGTCATCCGCATCGAGCGCCTTCGTCCCGATGACGAACGAACCCACCGCCAGCGTCCCTACCTTGGTGAAGGCAGTGAACGCGGCCCGGTCGAGACGGATGGTGTCGTAGACCGGGTTGAAGTCCGTGATCGTGTCGACGTTGTTCGGCCCGAGGGGCGTGTCGAAGACGAAGGTGTCGTATCCGTCCCCACCCGTGAGCACGTCGTTGCCCGCACCGCCGTAGATGAGGTCGTTTCCGGCGCCGCCGTCGATGGTGTCATTGCCCGCCTCGCCGCGCAGGATGTCGTTGCCTGCATCCCCGCGGATCACGTCGTTGCCGTCGCCGCCGCGGATCTCGTCGATGCCGTCGCCGCCGATCAGGAGGTCGTTGCCCGCTCCGCCCTCGATGTAGTCATCACCCGCGCCGCCGTCGATGGTGTCCGCCCCTGCCCCGCCGTAGAGCCTGTCATTGCCGCCGTAGCCCTTGAGATCGCTGCCCTTGGCCAAGGCGTAGATGGCGTTCGCCAGCTCGTTGCCATAGCCCCGGATCGCGTTTCCGGTCAGGTACAGGTTCTCGATGCCGGAACCGAGCGTGTAGTCGATCGAGGAGTGGACGGTGTCGATACCTCCGGCGTCGACGATCACGTCGCCGATGTGATCCACGACGTAAGTGTCGTTGCCGAGACCGCCGTCCATGAGGTCGGCGCCTTGCCCGCCGTCGATGTAGTCGTTGCCGGCTCCACCGTAGATCGTGTCGCTCCCGGCCCCGCCGTAGACGGTATCGTTGCCGTCCCCGAGTTGGATGGTCTGGTCGCCCGAGTCACCGTAGATGACATTGGTTCCATAGGCTGCCGTCACCTTGGCATTGCCCATGATCGCCGCGAAGGCGACGCCCTCGAGCTGGATCTCGGTCCCGGTCGGCACGTTGCGGGCATCGATCACGAGAGCGGTGGCCTTCCCGAACGCAGCGGCGCCCGTGATGACGAGGGGGAGCCCCGTCGCCCTGAAGTCGTTGACCACTACCGTCTGCACAAGGACCTCACGGTTGGACGGCAAGGTGCCGAGGAACCCGATGCTACCGTTCCTGATCTGGGACTGGTCCGCGGATCCGGCGGCCGTATGAGCTTCGATCTGCCGGACGAGGTCAGCTACGGAGCTGGCAGCCGTCTTCGCCGTGGTCAGGCCCGTGACCTCGAGGTCCGTGGCAACCGGAATCCGGAGAGAAAGGAGGGCATTGCCGTACCCGTCCACGACCACCGGGATGTCGGCGCGGAGAGGATCGCCGACCTGATCCACGCGAGTCGGCAGGACCGTCGGAATGACGAGCGTCTGGGTCGATGTGCCGTCTTCGTTTTCGGTCAGGAACTTCGTAACGGGTGTCCCGTCAATGAGGACTGGACCGTTGTTCTGGCCTGCAACCGTGAAGTTGAGCAGGGTGTCGGAGGAATTGCCCTGGGTAATATTGCCTGCTCTGTCCTCGACCACGCCCCCGTCCCATCGGATCGAAATGTTCTTGCCCTCGGGCAGGAGGACGGTCGGATCGATGGTGATCGTACCGGTGCCCCATCCCGTGATGGCAGGCGAGTCGACCTGAATGGTCTCGAGGATGGTGCCGTCCGTCACGTTGAAGATAACGATGGCACCATTGCTTCCGCGATAAACTGCCTCGCTGAATTGCAGGACGATGTCGGTGTCCGGCTGGACGCCTGTGCCGTTGTCGGCCGGGGTCGATGCCGCAGTGTCGATGGTCGGGGCAGCGGTATCCAAGGTATAGCTCTGGCTCCGCACCGGACCGCCAATCCCGGCGGCATTGACCACTCGCACCATAACGGTGTGCGTGCCTTCCGCCAGCGTCGTCGACAGCGACCATAAGGGGGTCATGTCGCTGTCGGCGGACGTCCAAGTGCCACCGCCGTCGAACGATACCTCGACGTGCTCTCCAGGTGCCAGGGCGGAGTCCAAGATGCCGGAGATGGTTTGGTAGGCCGTCTTCGTGACGAAGTCGGTGGCAGAGGAGCCGCTGTCACTCGAGAATGCCACTCCGATCACCTTCGTGCTGGGCGCGTCGGTGACGACGATGATAACCAGTGACTGCGATGCCGGACTGGCGTTTCCTGCGGTGTCGGTCGCCACTGCGGTGATGCTGTGCGGACCCACGCCGAGCGTGGAACTGGTGATGCTCCAGGTTCCGTCAGTGGCGACGACGGAGCCGATCTCGGTTGCGCCGTCGTACAGCCGGACCGTGGCTCCGACTTCCGCCATGCCGCTGAAGGTCGGGGTCGTGTCTCCCGTGATGTTGTCGCTGTTGGAGCTGCCGGTGTCCGACGCATCGACGAGGTCAGGCACGGACGGGGCTTCGGGTGCCTTGGTATCGAAGGTCAGGGACGTGAGCGAGCCGCCCCCGCCGGCATTACCCGCCGCATCCGTGTAGGAGCCAGCCGTAACCTTGATGGTTGCCGTGCCGCCGTCGACACCTGGATTCGGGGTGAACACGGCCGTGCGCGTCGTACCCATCCCCATCAGCTCGCCCAGCGTGCCTCCGACGACAGTGATGTCGGCACTCGTGAACGTTGCCCCCGGATCCTCGCTGAAGTTGAAAGTGATGGTAGCCGTTTCACCCACCTTCAACCAGTCGGTATTGCTGGTGATGCTCACTGTCGGCGCGGTCTTGTCGATGGTGACTTCCATGCCACTGCTTGCGGCGCTGGTGTTGCCGTAGGCATCACGCGCGATGGCGGTAATCGTGTGAGTACCCCCCGACAAGGCGGCATCAGGCGTGATCGACCAGGTACCGCCAACTGCGGTCCCGCTGCCGATCACGTCACCTCGGCTGTTGTACAACGTCACCGTGGCACCGGATTCAGCAGTTCCGGTGAAGGTCGGCCTGTCGTTGGCGGTCAGGTTGTCAGTGCTGGATGTGCCGGTATCGCTACCCGGAGCCAGCTTCGGAACGGAAGGGGCATCTGGGGCCAAGGTATCGAAGGTCAGGGCCGGGAGTGTGCCGACTCCGCCGGCATTGCCAGCCGTGTCCGTGTAGGAGCCGCCTGCTACGGTGATGCTGGCCGTTTCACCGTTGACGCCGGGGTTCGGGGTGAAGGTCGCCGTTCGTGTCGTGCCGGTTCCGGAGATGGCACTGAGAGTGCCTCCGGTCACAACGACATCGCCGGAAGACCCGTCCCACGTGAAGGTGTTCCCCGGATCCTCGCTGAAGGTGAAGGTGATCGTTGCCGTTTCTCCCGCCTTCAGATAGTCGATACTGCTGGTGATCGAGAGCGTCGGCGCCGTGGTGTCTACGGTGACGGAGAGAGTCGTCGAGGCGGGACCGGTGTTGCCGGCAGCGTCGGTGGCCCTTGCAGTGATGTCGTGCGTGCCGTCCGGCAGGGCGCTCGTCTTGATCGTCCAGGCTCCGCCGACGGCTGTTCCGGTGCCGATCACGTTGCCGTTGCCGTCGTAGAGCGTGACAAGTGAACCCGCCTCGGCGGTGCCGGTCAGGGTTACCGTGTTTACGGCGGTGGTATTGTCGGAGCTGTCCCACCCCGTGTCACTGTCAGCACGCAGGACTGGTTTCGAGGGCTTGGCCGGGGCGGTGTTGTCGATCGTATATGTCTCTCCTGAGGTGTAGCCTCCCTTGACCGGATTCCCGTATGCGTCGGCGATGCCCGTGCCGGAATGGTTCAGGTCGAGGCGGAGAATTCCGTCGCCGGACACGTAGTCCACCGTGACGACGTAGATTTTGCCGCTGCCGCTGACCGACGTGACGAACCCGCTAGCCGTCCCGATGCCAGACATGGTGAAATCGTCCACCGTGACGCCTGAGACGGACTCGCTGAACGTGACCGTATAGGTGACCGAGTCCTGACCCGTCAGTTCTGGACCGTTGCGAACGATGGAGGTCACTTCGGGGAGCGTCGCCTCGACCATGACCCCGGCTGTCGACGGAACGCCTGAAAGTCCGAGGGACGCGTCGTTGCCTGCCGCGTCCTTGATCGTGCCGCCGTTCGTCCTGAGCGATCCGACCGAGATGCCGTCGGCATCGAGCTGCGCGGCCTGGACCGTGTACCGGAAGGTCAAGGTCGACCCGGACCCCGACACGTAGTCGGCATAGACGGTCTGCCCGCCGATCTCGATGGCGAGCTGCGGCGTGCCTCCGACGGTCACGTCCTCGTCGAAGGTCACCGTGAATTCCAGCACGGATCCCGCCTTGTAGATGCCGTCCAGAGGCACCGTGACGGAGGCGACATTAGGCGGAGTGGTGTCGACAGGCGCGGCACCCTTGACGTCGCGAATGTCGAAGTTGTTGAAGACCACGTAATGGTCCGCAGTGATCTCAAGCTTCACCACGTCGTCGATCGGAGGGTTGAACCCGCCCTTTCTCACGAGTTCGTAGGCAGTCTCCAGGCTGATAACGGTGGTCCCGGTGCTTCCGTCGGCACGGGTGAAATCGATGCGGATTTCCGCGCTCTCGCCAGCCTGAAGCTCATCGCTGTAGATGTCGATGCTGTTCAGGTCGAAGGTGTGTCCATCGGCGACGGCGATCGTCAGGGACACGTCGTTGCTACGAGGATCTTCGTCATTCATGTGGAATGCATAGAGGCCGCCGTTCCCCACCCCGAGACCTACACCTTCCTCGTGCATGGGATAGGTTTGGGAGAACGTGAACTCAACGCCCTCGACGGTGGCGTTCACGCTTGGCACCGCGTAGACGTCGAAGTCGGTCTCCTCGAAGTGGACGAATTCGCCACCCGTGCCCGGGTTCGGCCCGGACAGATCGACGACGATATCGTCGATCTGCAAGTCGGTCTCCTCGCTGAAGCTGAAACGGATCTCGTCCACGCCCGCGTATTCGGCACCGAAGGACAAGGTGCCGTGCCGATAGTACGTGTCCATGTGCTCGCGAACATATTGGAGACCGCCCGATTGGCCGCTGGAGGCGAGGTCGACGGTCACATCCGACACCACGAGAATCCCGTCCTTGTAGGCCGAGATGGTCACGAGCGAGGACTTGCTGGCCATGTTGCCGAGCTTGAGCGAAGCAAGGGAGAACTCCGCGCCGTCCGCCGACTTCATGGAGAAGTCGTGGCCGTCGTTCACGCCTCCGTCCGCGCTGCCGCCCCAGTTGAGCAGGACGACCTTGTCCGAGGAGTCGTTCCCGCTGTCGATCATGAGCGATGTCGCCCCGTTGTCAGCGGCGCTGAGTACGGCCACGCCAGCACCCTGCGCCGTGAACGTGAAACCGCCCACCGTCAAGGGTGATCCCTGGTCCCCGATGGTCGTTTCGATGGCGTCGAAGTTCTGGGTCGTGGTGGTCATGGGCTACCTGCCTCACTGTTCATGTATTCGATGGTCAGTCTTGTCCGGGATCCGTCGCGCGCTGCGCCTATGCAGGGTCCGGCGGGCCTGCTGGTGGTTGCGGGGCTTTGCGGGGAGGTGGAACGGGTGGATCGGCCGCACCTGACGTCGGACTCAAGAAAAGCTCTAGGATTACGGTCCAACGACCGTCCTTCGCGGCTACGTTTCCGGCCACGGCACGGGGATGTCAAGGACGGTGCGACAAAATTCCTCTCAACACAGTGCGGCAATCCTCACCCGAAAGGACTCGGCAGTTCCGTTGAAAAGGAAGGCCCGCCAGGTGGCGGGCCTGAGATTCTGCATCGGTAGCCGGATCAGACGATCTGGAAATCCAGGTACGTCAGGGCGAGACCCTTGCCGATGTTGGCGAACTTCACTGCCTGTCCGGCACCATTCCCGTCCGCGTCGTAGTACAGCGCGCCTGCGGAGCTGTCGTAGATGATGCGGTCGTCGGCATCGAGTGCTTTCGTGCCAATCACGAACGATCCCGCTGCCAGCGGGCCCACCTTGGTGAAGGCCGTGAACACCGCCTTGCTCAACTGGATCGTGTCGAAGGCGGGGTTGAAGTCCTCGATCGTATCCACGTTGTTCGCACCGAGGGCGGTGTCGAAGACGAAGGTGTCGTACCCGTCGCCGCCGTTGAGGACATCATTGCCTGCACCTCCGTAGATCACGTCGTTGCCTGCCCCGCCGAGGATGGTGTCGTTCCCGGCATCGCCATAGAGGCGGTCGTTGCCCGCGTCGCCGCGGATGTAGTCGTTGCCGTCTCCGCCCTTGATCTCGTCGATGCCGTCCCCGCCGTAGATCACGTCGTTACCGCCCCTGCCCTCGATCCGATCATCGCCGTCACCACCGTCGATGGTGTCGTTCCCGGCACCGCCATACATGCGGTCGTTTCCGCCGAAGCCTTTCAGGTCAGTGCCGACTGTCGTCTCGGCGGTCATCGTGTTGGAAAGGTCGTTGCCCCGCCCGCGAACCGCGTTCCCCATGAGGTAAAGGTTCTCGAGGTTGTTGCCGAGCGTGAAGTCCACAGAGGTGTAGACCGTGTCGGTTCCTCCCCCGGGGAGCTCGACTACGACGTCGAGCGGGTTATCGACGAAGTAGATGTCGTTGCCCATCCCACCGTCCATGTAGTCGATACCCTCTCCGCCAACGATGTAGTCGTTTCCGTCCCCGCCGAAGATCGTGTCGTTGCCACCGCCGCCGTAGACGGTGTCGTTGCCGCCACCCAGCTCGATGGTCTGGGCACCGGCATCGCCGTAGATGACGTCATTGCCGTGGCCCGTCGTCACCTTCGCGTTCCCGACAATGGCCGCGAAGGCAATGTCCTCGAACTGGATCTCCGTCCCAGCCGGCACGTTCCTGGCATCGACGACCAGCGCCGTGGACTTGCCGAAGGCCTGGCTGCCCGTGATGACGATGGGAAGGCCCACGGCCCCGAAGGCATTGACGACTACAGTCTGAACCAGCACCTCGCGCCCGGAAGGCAGGGTGCCGAGGAAGCTCATGCCGCCATTCCTCATCTGGGTCTGGTCTAGCGATCCAGCCCGCGTGCGGGCCTCGATCTCACGCACGAGATCCGCAACCGAGTTGGCTGCCGTCTTCGTGGTGGTCAGACCCTTGACCTCGAGGTCAGTAAAGACCGGAACCCTGACGCCGAGAAGGACGTTGCCGCTGCCGTCCGTAAGCACCGGGATGTCGGCGCGTAGCGGATCTCCCACCTGCTCGACGCGGGAGGGCGATACGACCGGAATGATCACCCTCTGGGTCGAGGTACCGTCGCCGTTGTCCGTCACGAACCTGGATACGCTCGTTCCGTCGATGATCTCGGGGTCGTAGGTGCCGTTGACGGTGACCGTAACGGTCTTCTCGGTCCCGTCCAAGGACTTGACCTTGAAGGTCTCTTGCCTTGTCTCACCTGCGTTCAGTGCCTGAACGGCGTCGCTGTCGTTGTCTAGCGTGTAGGTCCACGTGCCCGTCAGATGGTTGAACGAGAACGTGCCGTAGGTGCCGTGGACGTCGGCCTGGGCCTGGAATGCCGATTGGCCATTGTCGGCGTCGCTGACCGTCAGGATGCCACTTGCGACCAGGGTGCCGTCCTCCGTGACTGTACCTGCGTCCGACCCCGTGAAGACCGCGACGTCATTCACCCCATCGATCCGGAAATAGAGGAGTTGCGTGGTCGTTCCGCCATTGCCGTCCGACGCGGTATACGTGAAGTAGTCATGCGCGTAGTCGCCTGCGCCAAGGAAGTCGGCCCGGTCGGCAACGTAAGTGTAGCCGCCGTCCGCGTTGATGGTCAGAGTGCCGAACGACCCGGCCAGTGGGATGCCCACTGTTCCGATGCCTCCGCCGTTCGCATGAATGCCCGTCACAGTCAGGACGTCGCCGTCCGGATCGTGATCGTTGGCCAGCACGCCGTTCGCGGCGCCGGCCGATACGGTGCCCTTCTCGTACATCGCCGGCCCGCTGTCGGGGAAGGCGACCGGATCGTCGTTGACGGGGGCGATCACGATATCGAACTCCGCCGTGTCCGTCTTCGCTCCATCGACCCCGGTGTTGCCGCGGTCATCCACCGTCACGGTCACCTTCACCGTTCCGTAGGTGTCGAGGGCACCCAGGAACCGAAGGTTTGACGCGGCGATGAACGCGTTGATGTCGGCGATTGATCCCGTCAGGGTCAGGGCCGAGGCGGTTCCTCCGACCGTCACGCCGGAGCCGGAGATGGCCGACAGCGTGCCGGACAGGACGCTGACGAGCACTGTGACGGGTGCCGACCCCGCATCGGCATCGGAGATGCTGATGCCCGTCAGCGCCGTCATGACGTCCTCATCCGCCGAGACGCTCGAGGGCACAGTGACCACGGGCGCGTCGTTTACGGGGATGATGGACAGATCGACCGTCCTGGTGTCGCTCAATGCACCGCCGGCACCTGTGTTGTCCCCGTCATTGATCGTGACCGTCAGGACACGCTGGGCAACGTCATTGGGGGCGGTGACATAGGTGACCCCGTTGGCCGCGATGAACGCATTGATGTCGGCTAGCGTGCCCGTCAAGGTCAGGGTCGAGGGGGTGCCTCCGACCGTCACGCCGGAACCCGAGGTTGCCGCCAGAGTTCCGGCAGACACGCTGAACGTCACGATGACCATGCCAGGACCAGCATCGATATCCGAGAAGCTGATGCCCGTGAGCGCTGTCGGGGCGTCTTCCAGCACGTCGATGCTTGGAGGAGCCCAGGCAATCGGAGCATCGTTGACGGGAGTTACCGTGACGTTCGCCGTGACCTTGCCGCTCAGGCCCGTCCCGTGCTCGTCAAGGCTGGCCTGCGCGTCGAAATGCGCAGTGCCGTTGAAGTCCGGCGCGGGCGTGAACTTCAGCCCCTTCTCGGCTTCGGCGATCGAGATGAAGCTGCCCTCGGCCACGGACGTGGCTCCGTCGTTGAGGTACAGGGTGCCGCCCATGATGCCCGTGATCTTGACGTACTGGACATTCATCCCGTCGAACATCGAGCGGCTGATCACCAGACCGCTATCGGACTGGGTGTCCTCTGCGGTCGTCGCATCGGTGACCTCCGGGGCATCGGCCACCGACCTGACCGTGATCTGGACCGACTGACCTCCCACGCCGCCGTTGTCGTCGTTGAAGGTGATGGACAAGGTGAGATCGCCCGAGAAGTTCGCCTTCGGCGTAAGGTGGATGCCCCCTGCCGCCACGAAGGCCTTGAGATCGGCGATGGTGCCCTTGAGGACAAGATTCACCCCGTCGGCGGTATGGACCGTGATGCCAGGGTAGGCCTTGGCCGTGAGGGAACCCGCATGCGTGGTCAGCGCGAGCGTGTAGATGCCCGTGCCAGCATCGGGGTCGTCGAGGATGATCGAGGTCAGGGCGATGGTCCCATCCTCGTCCACGGACACCCCGGGCGCCATCGAGGCGTACGGATTGTCGTTGATATCGGTCACGTCAAGCGTGGCCTTGCCGGTGGAGGCGGAAACACTATTCGCGACCCTGACATCGATGTAGTAGCGGGAGCCGTTGGCCGACGGCAGCGGCCCCGTGCCGTCATAGGCGCGGAAGAACATCTCCGGTGTCTCTCCGCGCTCCCCATCCGGGACGTAGCGGACCAACGTATTGGCGCTGAGCAGCAGGGCCATCGATTCGGACACGGATTCGAAAGACGTCCAGAAGTTACCGTCGGTCGAGTACTCCCAGGTTCCGTTGCCCGTAAAGCCCGTCACCGCGATGCCGAACGAGGTCGTGCCGTCGACGTCGGTCACGCCGAGAGTCTGGGCGATCGTCTTCGCCAGCGTTGGGGTCGAGGCGGTGTCCTCGTCCGTCCCCGTCAGGGTGACGGTGCCGGGGGACATGACCGGGGCATCGTTGACGGACACGATGTTGATCGTTGCGGTGCTCTGTCCGACCGCCCCTTGGGAATCGGTTGCGGAGATCGTGATGGTCCGCGCGACCGTGACGGGTGCCTGACTGTCGTTGTCGTACACCATGGCACGCATAACGCTCTGGTACACCGCCGCGGAAGCCGTCCCGGAGATCGTGAATGTGTGGGTCGCCGGATCGTAGCTTCCGGTCAGCCCGAGTGACATAAGGGAGGCCCCGCCGTTGAAGGCGGGATTGTAGGCGATGCGTTCCAATGAGCCATCAGGGGCAGCGGCCATCACCAAGGTCAGGCCCGAGATCGTCCCGGCATCGGTCAGTGTCGCATCGCTGGTCGTGATGCGCACGGCGCCGCCGTCCTCGGTGTGGGTGGTGCTGCTGGTCATTCCGGCACCGGAGCCATTGGCATCCAATACCGGGGCCGCCGTGTCGATCGTGACTCGCAGTCCCTGAGAGTCCCACGAGGCATTCCCGGCGGTATCCACGGCACGTGCCGTGATCGTGTAGGTTCCCTGGTCAAGGGTGTTTGCGGTGATCGTCCAGTTCCCCGAAGCGTCCGCGGTGGTGGACCCGACCTGGATCCCATCGGCATACAGGCGGACGGTCTCCCCTGCATCCGCCGTGCCCGTGAAGGTCGGCGTCGTGTCGCCCGTGATGTTGTCGGCGCCGGAAAGCCCAGTGTCACTGGCAGTTGTCAGGTCCGGAACAGAGGGCGCGGAGGGAGCGGTGTAGTCGATGGTTACCTTCAGCGGAGGAGAATCGGCACTTTCGACCCCCGCCTTGTCGACGACGCGCGCCGTGATCACGTGGTCTCCCTCGGACAAGCGGGCGAACGGGTTGGTGGTCCAGATGCCAGCAGCGTTCGCCGTGGCGGTGCCGATCAGGACACCGTCGGCATAGAGGTTGACGGTCGCCCCGGGTAGAGCTCCGAACCCGCCGAAGGCGGGCATGGCATTTGCGGTGATGTTGTCGGAGTTCGATGACCCGCTGTCGTCGGCCTGGAACAGATCCGGCAGTTCAGGAGCCGGGGGCGGACCGTTGTCGAACACGACGCCCGCGTCCCCGATGACGTATTTGATGTCGCGGATATCGGTGTCCTCGGTGACGATCATGACCTTCCCGTCGGACCCGACCGCCATCGTGATCTCCTGGTAGGGATAGCTAAACACGCCGCTGAGGACGAAGGAGTTGCCCTCCTTCCAGTCGCCGCCCTCGACGCGGTAGTACACCGCGCCCTCGGAGTACGACCAGTCGGCGGCATAGCGCTGGATGAGCACGTACTCGGTGCCGTCCACGACCTGGTAGGAGTGGGCCATGTACTGGTCGTTCCAACCGCCGGAGACGAGGGTCTCGGTGGAGAAACCGCTCCCGTAGGTGCCGCTGACGTGGAACACGTCCGTCCAAAGCGTGTCGTAAGTAGTGTTGTCATAGGCGAACGTGGTGTACATGACGTGGATCTTGCCGTCCGCGTCGATGGTCGGGGAGTAAAGCACCCCCTGGGTCGCTCCGGGGCCGGCCTGGTTCGAGTTGTCGTCGATGAGCATCACGGGCGCCGACCAGCCGGAGCTGCCGGTCTTCGTGCTGAGGTGGTAGTTCCCGACGACGACGTTCTGGCCGTCCTCCTTCACGAAGGCGACGTTGACCGTGCCGTCCGGTCCCAGACCGATCCAGGGATCCTTCACCTCATCCGTGGTCCCGGTACTCGCCGTGACCTGCTCAGTGGTCCACGCGCCCGGGGTGCCCGAAACGTACTTGATCGCGGTAGGGCGGTTGCTCGGACCGGCATCGTAGAACCTGTAGGCGACGTGGACCTGGCCCGAAGAGTCGACCACCATGTACGGGTCTTCGATGGACTGGAAGTTGCTGCTCACGGTTCCCAGGGTGGAGAAACTCCAGGCGATGCCGTCGAACGTGGCATACCTGAGCGTGCCGTTCGGGTTGCTCGCGCCGGGCGCGGTGAAGGCCACGTGAACCTTACCCTGCGTGTCGATCGTGATGTCGATGTCGTTGCCGACGGTGCCCGTGCCCGCCTGTGCGGTGGTGAAGGAGGCATACGGGACGAATGCGCTGCCGTTCCACTGCGCCACGGTCACGCCGGTACTGCCGTCGCTCCTGTAGCACACATAGAACTTGCCGTCGTCCCCGGCGACGACCTCGCTCTGCGCCCAGGTGTTGACCGCATAGGTGTGAACTGTGCCGGTGACGGTGTCAGGGGCAGTGGGCATGTCGTAACTCTTTTCGTGGCAGGGCGCGGTCGAGGCAGGGGATGGACGTGTAAGGGCTCAGGGTGTCCCTGGGACGACATTCGGATGCGATGTGCCAGGGCAGAGGCCTCGGATTGGGAGGGGATGAGGGTCCGAGGGGTCTCTGGACGGGATTCCCTTGCAGGCGGTGCGGCGGAATCATGGAAGGGCGATAGACATCAGGCGTGGCTCCCGAGGGCTCTGACCCATAGGGCCGGCTAGGGATAAATGCAACGTTTCCGTCCCGCCGCCGGTGTCAACACCATCCATGGTCTCACGGGATCGGGTTCCCGGGAACGTGCCTCCTCCAGCAAACCCCGAGGGCGTCGTCACGCTCACTGAAGCCGGACGAATTGAGAGGATTTCGCGGCCTGACTGGCTCACGCGGTAACGCAGGCCCTAGACTTCTACGCCGCCATGGCGGTGAGGCGATGTAGATGGGTGGCAAAGGCCGAGCGACGGGAGCGGGGCGGAACAAAGAGATTATGGACCGCCGAGAAGATAGAAACGAACCGTTACAAACCTCCCGGCGATCGAAAGCCCTGCATGACCCGCTCTCGCCGACGCAAGGGCAAATGCGAATTCTCCGCACGGTTATTGAGCCCTTTACGTGAGTGGTGCTCAACTGCCGGCATGATCTGGCGACGGGCGGCAGCGTGGGAAGCGAGCTTGTCAGTGGTCATTCGTCGTGGAGGGCGGCCCTGTTTCTTCAGGAGGCGCCTTAGCAGTCTTTTAGCCGCTTTGGTGTCGCGTCGGCTCTGAACAATCTTGTCGAGCACGTAACCGTTCTGGTCGACGGCTCGCCACAGCCAATGTTTCCGACCGGCAATGGTGATCACAACTTCGTCCAGATGCCAGATGTCGTGGCCGCTCGGCGCCCTGCGCTTGAGGCGGCGAGCGTAGTCCGGTCCAAACTTCAGAGCTCAGCGGCGGACGGTCTCATAGGAGACCACAATACCGCGTTCGATAAGCATCTCTTCAATCAACCGCAGGCTCAGAGGAAACCTGAAGTACAACCAGACAGCATGGGCGATGATCTCGAGCTATGACGGATTTTAGGTGACAGGGCCGGTCAGGCGGCGCTGTTTGTCGGCATCGGAATGACCTCACTGCCGTCCTTAAACCTGACACCCGCGATGACCTTCGGCAACTGGTTTTCGCCCATCAGCCGACGCCAGTTTTTCGCGGCTGCCATCACCAGCTTGAACACCATCAGCCGGGCGGTGGTTGGCGACAACGAGCCCTTGGTGCGCACGGTCCGATGCCGCACCGTCGCGAACCCACTTTCAATGGGATTTGTCGTCCGCAGATGGATCCAATGCTCAGCGGGCCAATCATAGAAGGCCATCAGCGCCCGCTGGTCCTTGCGCACGCACTCCGCCGCCTTGGGATAGCGCGCCCCATACGCGCCCTCAAACAGATCAACAGCGACTTCGGCTTGGGCGCGGGTCGGGGCGAGGTAGATCTCGCGCAGGGCCGCCTTCATGCCGGGCTGCACCGACTTCGGCACTTTGTTGAGCACATTGGCGGTCTTGTGCAGCCAGCAGCGCTGATGATGGGTGCCGGGAAAGATCCGGCAGCCTCAAGTCGCGCATGCTGGCAAGATAGGCCTCAGCCTCGATCTCAATGGCTTGGGCCAGTAACTTGCGAGCACCAGCTCGAAGAATATCCGTCAGAGGATCGTCAATCGTATCGGGCTGACGAAAGCGGAAAACATTGGTAGTCTCGTTCATGGCGTCTCGCTCTCTCGAAGAGGTTCTGGCAGGCTCGACACCCGCCTCGATACGCCGCCCTTCTCACACCGTCATCACCCAGTTTCCGCCATAGCTCACGAGCATTCCGTTCCGCCCGCAAGACCTCTTCCAAGAAGTCACTGTACGACACATCCCGCGCGGCGGCAGCCTGTGCGGCTGGACCATACAGATCCACCATCGCGCTCAAGCGCAGCTCGGCACATAAATCAGCGATACGCGCGTGCTGAAGATCGGTCATGCGACCACTCCCGCGACGGCATCATACAGCGCGAGCGGATGCTGGAAGCCCAGGATCGGCCGCTGGGCGGCGCGCTGCGGGATCTGCCGCCCGGTCAGGCCACTATAGGGGCCTTGAACGGGCTGGAGATGGGTTCTCTCGCTCTCAAGCCGCGCAGCCGGCACGGCCTTCGTGGTGGCATGCACGCGAGCGTTGGCCACCTCCCGCAACCAGCGGCGCACGGCAATGGTAGCCGCCTCGCGGTCCACAACCAGACCATCCTGCGCATACTGGCTGGCCAGCGGCACCCAAAAGCTGGCCCGCAGATAGCGGATGAAGCGCTCGACCTTGCCCTTGGTCTGAGCTCGATAGGGGCGGCAGAGCCGCGGGCGAAAGCCGCAATGACCGGCAAAATCCGCAAAACCCGCATGGAAGCGGTGGCGGCCGCGGCCATAGGCATCGCGCTCGACCACCACCGTCTTGATGTTGTCGTAGAGCACCTCGCGCGGCACGCCACCGAAGGCCAGGAAAGCATGCTCGTGGCAGGCGATCAGGGTCTCAAGGCGCTCGTCCGACACAAACTCGGCATAGGTGTTGCGCGACCAGCCGAGCGTTGCCACGAACACCGACAGGCGGCTGGTGCCCCGCCGGATGGTGGCCCAGTCCACCTGCATCTGCTCGCCGGGCGCGGTCTCAAACCGGACCACCGGCTCCGGCGGCATCGCTGGCCTGAGCGAGGCCATGAAGGCTTTGATCATCGTGTCGCTGCCGGCATAACCGCGCTCGCGACACTCGTTCAACAGCACGGTGGCTGGAATGAGATCCGGCGCGGCCGCAGCCAAACGCTGTTGGATGTAGGTGTTTAGTCCCGGCATTTGATGGATTGGGTTGAGAGTGAATCTTCCCGGCTCCTGTGTCCAGCCTTTGCAGATGAACTCGTAGGGTGTAAGGCCCCTGAGGGTCTTCAGCCTTCGGCCGAAGTTGTAGGCCAAGATGAAGTCGGCCAGGTGCTGGCGGAGCTGGTTGTGCTCGTCGTAGTGGAAGCGCTTGACGGTGGCCTCCTTGATCGTCCGGTTCATCCGCTCGACCTGACCGTTATCGGGCATGATGTTTGCGGTGCCTTATGCGTCCATCTGCTTTCTTCGGAAAGCGGTGCTATGGTGAGCCCATCTGGGACGCGGGGCACCGGGAGCACGAAGGTGCGGGCAGGCCGCCAATAGACGTTGGGCTGAGAGCCCGAGCTCGTTACATGGCCGCCCCCTTGCGACTTGCCCGGATGCGCTGCGAGCGCGGATCAGTAGGTGTCGTGTTGCCCGCCAGCTCCCGTTTTGGACGAGCACAGCTCGGAGGGAGCCGGCATGCGCATCATCGGACTGGATATCCATCGCGCCTTCGCCGAGGCGGTCGCCTGGCAGGAGGGCAAGCTCAAGCGGATCGGGCGCATCGACATGCGCCGCGACCAGCTGACCGCCTTCGCAGCCTCGCTGTTGAGCACTGACGTGGTCGTGGTGGAGGCGACCGGCAACGCAGCAGCCGTGGCGGCGGTGATCAGCCCGCATGTGAAGCGGGTCGTCGTTGCCAATCCCATGCAGGTAAGGGTGATCGCCCATGCCAAGATCAAGACCGACACCATTGATGCCGGCGTCCTGGCCCAGCTCTATGCCAGTGGGTTCCTGCCGGAGGTCTGGTTTGCTGACGAGGCGACCCAGGCATTGCGGCGGCAGGTCACACGGCGCAATCAGGTCGTGCGCCAGCGCTCCCGGCTCAAGAATATCATCCAATCGATCCTGCATGCTCATCTGATCCCCGCGTGTCCCGCGGCTGATCTGTGTGGCCCTAAAGGACGGGCCTGGCTATCGGAACAGGTCCTGCCGGACGATGAGCGCTTTGCCATTGAGCGCCATCTGCGGGAATTCGACCGGTTGGCGGACGATCTACGGGTCATCGAGCGCGACCTCGCGCGCTCCGCTCTGGCTAACGAGAGCGTCGCGCGCCTGATGACCATCCCGGGCGTCGACATGGTGGTGGCGCTCGCGCTGACGGCAGCCATCGGCGATATCCAGCGCTTCGAGGCACCCGAGAAGCTGGTCAGCTATCTCGGGCTGAACCCGAGTGTGCGCCAGTCCGGTCCTGGGCCAGCCCATCACGGCCGGATCACCAAGCAGGGACGCGGGCATGCCCGCGGCATGCTGGTCGCGGCCGCCTGGGCCGCGGCGCGAGCCCCTGGTCCCCTGCGGGCGTTCTTCCTCCGGGTGAGCAGCCGGCGCGGCCAGCATGTGGCGGCGGTGGCAACAGCCCGCAAGCTGGCTGTCCTCATCTGGCATTTGCTGCACAAGGGTGAGAGCTACCTGTGGGCCCGCCCGGCGCTGCATGCCAAGAAGATGCGTGAGCTCGAACTCAAGGCCGGATACCCGGTCACCCGTGGCCAGAAAGGAGCGGCCCACGCCTACAATCTCAAGAGCCATCGTGATCAGGAACGCCGCTGGGTCGAGCAGGCCGAGGCGGCCTACACGCGGTTTGTGGCCGGCTGGAATCCTCGTGGTCCGAGATCCGGAAAGGTGCGCACGGGCGCTCTAAAGGAGGAGCGACGATAAAGGCTGCGCGGCAGGGTTTGCACCTCAAGCCCTGCTCTTTGCCACAGAGTCACCCGTGCGCGAGAGGAGAATACACCAGTTGAGGCAAAAAAGCTCTTGTCGATCACATCAGTCGTCCAGGGGTGCTTCACCTTGGTGAGCCGGTGCTCGATGCCGTGTTCGCGACAGATGCGGTCAAAGATGTGTTCGAAGGCGTAGCGGTCGCACGCCCGATTGGTGAACTGGATCCCGTTGTCGGTCAGAACGGTATGGATGGTGTAGGGCACCGCGGCCATCAGGTTGCGCAGGAACTGGGCCGCCGCCATCTTGCCCGCCTTTTCGTGCAGCTCCGCGTAGGCGAACTTGGAGGTGCGGTCGATGGCGACAAACAGGTAGAGCTTGCCCTCGGCGGTCTGCACCTCGGCGATGTCGATGTGGAAGTATCCGATCGGATAGGACTTGAACTTCTTGCGAACCGGTTTGTCGCCTTTGACCTCCGGCAGGCGGCTGATCCCGTGGCGCTGCAGGCAGCGATGCAACGAGGACCGCGTCAGGTGTGGGATGGTGGGCTGAAGGGCGTAGAGGCAGTCGTCCAGCGGCAGCAGCGTGTGCTGGCGGAAGGCGACGATGAGTGCCCCCTCGTCCAGCGCCAGCACCGTCGAGCGTGGCTCTTTCGGTCCGGTCGGCCGATCGGCCACCGAGTTGCGCTTCTTCCACTTCGCAACCGTCTTCTGGTTGATGTTGTAACGCTCGGAAAGTGCCCTCAGGCTCTCTTGACTAATCTGGATTGCTCGACGGACTGCCTCTGTCGTCGTGGCGCTGCCGTGTAGAACCTGCCCCATAGTGCTTCCTTCCACTCAGGCGAAAAGATTGCACCATCAAAACCTGGGATCAAACAAGAGTCCCCGGGCCGGGCGGCCCGAGGCCTTCGGACGGCAGGGAACCGTCCGCCCAGAGCAGAACAGGCCGACCATTCCGGGTGCGGTCAAATGGTTCAATCTGGCGAAATGGTTCAATCTGGCGAAGGGCTTTGGGTTCGTGGCGGTCGAAGGCGAGAGCAAGGACCTCTTCCTTCACATCTCCGTTGTGGAGCGAGCGGGCCTTGGCGCATTGGCGCCAGGACAGGCAGTCCGTGTTGCGATCGTGGACGGCCGCAAGGGGCGTGAGGTCGCCGCGATTGAGGCGGCTTAACAAGCCTCTCTCAGCCATCTCGGGCACGAGCGCGTGAGGAGGTTGAGCGAGAGACGGAGCACATCCACACCGATCCCGCTCGACCAATGCAGTGGTCTCACTCGCTTTCTGAAGAAGCGCGTTTCCTGGGGGACCTCCGCTTGTCGGTTCCGCGGCTGCTCTCGGTCCCCTCGTTCTCAACATCGGATGAACCAATGCCCTCGAGCATCATTCCCGTTGTGGCATCTGTCACCACCTCTGTAGTGGCTTCTGCCATACCAAGTGCTCCGGAAATCATTTCGGCGGCTGGATTGGTGACGGGATCGCTCGTGTGCATACCCTGACCCAACGCTTCCCCGAGGCGGCGCGCTCCTCCACTATCGCGGCCTTGGGCGCGCTGATCGTGGCGGTCGAGAACAGTCGCGATTGCCCGCAGCGCCTCAGCGATGATCTCGCGTCCCTCACGGGTGGTGATCATGGTCTCGATGGAGGTCAGCCAGTTCTGCGCACCGGCGGTTTGAGAGCGACGTGGGGTCGTGCTGCGGCTGACAGTTCTGGTATTGCCGCTGGATCTCATTGCAGCAGCTGTCGTGTTCGACCTGGCGGCGGGTCGCGCCTTGGTTGGCAGCTTCATTGACTTGGTTGCAGTCCTGGAACTGCCCATTGCCTTGGGCTGCGCCCGTGTGGTCGCGGCTGATGTCTTTGATGTGCTCCGGGATCGGGTCGGCGATTGCCCTGTCGACTTCCGGCTGGCCCGGGAGGATGTCGTATGATCCTTCTTGCTTGCAGCCATGGGGACTCATTCCTCTCGCTCGTTCAGTTGCCAGGAGGCAGAGATGTTTGGTGCCTCTTGCCCTACAATGATTCCGATGGAGATTAGTTTTCAGGGGCTGGCGAATACCTCTGAGCAGCACCAGTCACACGGGAATGGATGCCCGTGGGCGAGAATCCCGTTGGGCAAACAAGGCTCGTAAGGCAGATCGAGCTTTCGTCATCTGCCAAGATTGGCCTTCAACGATCAACTTTTGCTGACGTCGAGTGGTGAGCGACTCCTCAAGGGATTGAGGGCCTCCAAGAGCCGAGTGCCAACCTCCATGGCTTGCTCGGCTGCATCCGGGTCAACATCAAGGCCGTGCGAAGCTTGGTTCATCACCTGCAACGCGATCTCAAAGTTACCCACGCCCTGGAGGATGACGCCATCCCGGTCTAATTCCTGGAGCATCGGACCGATGCCAATCCCGCCCGTGCTTCGACCGCGTGCTTGCAACACTAAGCGCAGCTCGCGCTCAATCTCGATCCGAAGCTTCACCGCCGACATCAAGGGGAATTCGCGAGCAAGCTCCTCGGCAGTTGGCAGGTTGCCTTGGGGCTGGATCGGAAGCGAGGGAGAGAGGCGATACTCCGCGACACCCATTGGCCTTGCGGAGTCGCGTAAGGCATATTCCACCACCACCGCGTTCTTCCCCTTGCAGAGGATAATCCCGATGCTCGGACCGTCGGTTTCGTGCCGCAGGTGGTCATCGACGGCCGAGAGATAGAAGTTCATCTTCCCGGCGTACTCTGGCTTGAACTCCTCGATCTTGAGTTCGAGAACCACGAAGAAGCGTAGGCGCAGATGGTAGAAAAGCAGATCGAGATAGTAGTCCTGACCTCCAACCTGCAGCGGGTATTGGCTACCCACGAACGCAAAGCCCTTGCCGAGCTCAAGGATGAGGGAACGGAGATGATCGAGGAGGCTGCGCTCAAGTTCGCGCTCGGACATGTCTGGACCGAGTGCCAAGAAGTCGAAGCTGTAGGGATCCTTGACCAACTCCCTGGCGAGTTCTGATTGGGGCGTGGGCAGGGTCCGTTCGAAGTTGGTGATGGCTTTGCCTTGGCGATGGTACAGATCACTTTCGATCTGGTGGACCAGGATGTTGCGGCTCCAGCCATGCTCGATGGCCTGACGGGCGTACCAGAGCCGCTCTGCCGGATCCTTCACGGCCTCGACAAGGCGAACATTATGGCCCCACGGCAATCGTGCAACAACCTGTTGCACGATCTCCTGATCGGGATAGGCTTCAGCGAACGCCCGCATTCAGGCTCTCGACAAGATACCTCGCGAGACGATCGTTGATCCTTGTGCCATCGTCTTCGCCAAAGATGATCCGCGGCTCGCCTTGAGGATCCCGGATGACGTGCTGCCGATCTCGTCCGGGGCGGGCGATGAAAAACGTCCATTGTGAAGATGGGGTCATCGCTATTCTTCTCGCAAACTTCGGTGAAGACCTGAGCAATACTGCATTTCTGCGTCAAGCATCGCCCACATACGGCCGATTCAGACCCTGATTTCGCGCGCCCTCACATGACCAGGCTCCAGAACGAACTTTTGCGGCCATGTTGGGCTTTGAGGCGTCTCAGATAGGCCTCATGAGCCTCGAACCTCCCGAAATCCCCGATTCGGTCAGCAAGGTTTTCGCACTCCTCGAGGTGGCGAGCGGCATGCTGGTACCGCTTGGTCCGGTTCCGCTCCAGGGCAAAGTCGATCAAGGCCCGGCGGAGAACGGTGGCCGCAAGTGGATGTTTTGCCTCCAGCGCAGCCGCGGCCGGCGCCAGGATCTCGTAGAAGTCACCATTGAGGTCGTCTGCACGGGCGCGTACCAGGTGCGCGGCTTGGTCCAGCGCCGGCCAGTTCACCAGAAACCCCAAAGCATGGTGCACATTCGGATGGCTCAGCGCATGGGCGATGGCCCGCTCCTCCGCCTCGAGATCCTCAAAGTCGGGCAGGCGCTTGAGATAGGAGCGCAGATGGTCCGGATTGAGCGAGCGCTCGAAGCAGGCCCAGCGAAACGCCTGCGCCTCATCGGCTCGTCCGAGGGTCTCGAGAACCTCGATGCGCGTCTGCTCCCATTCGATAGGAATCCAGCCCGGCCGATCCTGATCGACGGCATTGATCGCAGTCCACGCCTCGTCAGCGCGGCCTACGCCTAAGAGCCGTTGCGCGATCTCCACAGCAACACTCGGAACGCCTCGAGCCTTCTCACTTTGCTGGGCGATGAAGGCGTCTACATCGCCCTGCGCATCCGCGATCGCCTCCAGCGCCATTCGAACAACGCTGCTGCGATGGCGCTCGGCTAGGTCATCGGCGTACAAGGGACCGCCCATACCCCAGCCGACGACCTTCTGGTCCTCGGCGCGGGGCTTCTGTCGCGGCTCCTTGGACAGCTTGAGGATGAGCTGCTTGAGGTGGTCGAGCCCTGCTGGGCCAAGAGCCGGGGCCAGAACCTCGATCAACCCATCGTACTGACCACACTCGTTCTCGATCAAAGCACGGTAAGCCTGCTCGGCGAGCACATTGGGGGCGGCACTCGCTGCCTTGGCAATGTCACCCAGATCACGGCAGGCAGCCTGAAAGACGGCCATTACGCTTCCACTGCTGTCGTCACAGCGAGCGAAGATCGAATTGGCCAGTGCCATGAAGCGCCAAAGGAGATCCAGTGCTTCAGCGGCATCGACTTTGACGACCTGACTGATGGCCTGTCTCTGGGTCTCGAGATCCGCGACAAGGGCCTTGCGGCGGTGCCAATCGACGAAGGAGCGGGAGCGGGCCAAGGCAGTCAGGCGTTTGCGGATCTCCTGCGCCATGTCGGCAGGGCTGGCGGCGCCGGCCAGTTCCAACCGCAGGCGGCGTTGGGCCGCCGCATTGCCCCGGCTGATCTCGATCAACAACTCAGCGAGGCGCTCGGCTCCGAGCGCCTCGAGGTTCTTCGCGTTCAGGGTTTTCCGTGAGGCCATGTGGCATCCCGAGTGCGTCCAGGGCTCTCATTTATGGGTCAGATGGATCATGATCAATCCGTGGTAGTTTGATCGCGGGAAGGGACCTCTATCCTATCCTTCGGTTTATTATAACATTATGCAATGAATATGGAACCTGAGTGGGTCCCACAGTAGCAATCAAGGCATGATGATCTTGGTGGTGAACAGAGTGCTTACGCCTATCGAACTGCTCCCGCAGGAGCGGCCCATTGTGACCGTTATGGTATCACCTCGTCACTTTGAGGATCTCCTCGACCGCTTCCGCCTGCGTGATCACACCCTGTTCATAGCGGCGCAGAACATGCTTGATCTGGGCCCGCTTTGAGCGGGAGTTCCCAATCCGTTGGTCTAAATCTGCCATGTGCCGTAGAGGTGGTGGCGTCAGTTCAGGCTTCCGAAAATAGCCAAGGCTTTTTGCAGCAGTTCCACGCGTAGCATCCGCAATAGGTAATCCTGTGGGATTTCGGCATGGAATCGGGGCCATGTCCACAGCTGTTCCAGATGGGGAGCGATAGGCCGGGGCTAAGGGCGCTCTTTAATGCAAGCATTCCGTAGCTGTGTGATGCGCAGCAAGCGTTCCTTCTCCAGCCCTGCCCGGTGCTGACCTATTCGACCGCAATTGCTTTGAGCGCGCGCTTGACAGCGACGCGAACTGCATCGACATGGCCTGAGGCCGGCAGCTCATCAACAATCCTGAGCGCCATCACTGCGTCTGGCCGCTGGACAATGTCTGCGCTCCGCCGAAGCTCCCCTGATGGCAAGCCGTCCTCGCCATTAACCTCATCTGTGTGCCCGGTGAGATAGGCAGGGCTGCACTTGAGGACCGCAGCCAGGCTGGCAAGAGCCATCCTCTGATGGATCCTCGGAACGTCCCGTGATGACGTCTTGAATGAACCCTGCTTCAAGCCCCACTTCCAGGGATGCCCTGCGCCAGGAGATCTTAAGCGCGCCGACCCGGTCTCCAATACGTTGCTTGAGGATCCCGTTCTCGCCTTGCTCCTTTAGATTGCCATGAGGCTAGACGTCAAAAAAGCGAGGAGGCGGTCCATCCGCGCGCTCCTCGCCTATCTTTCGGCAACCATCATCTTCGAGGCACAAAGGTTAATGAACAATAAACCTCCCTCAGCTGCAGAGCCACTCGGACAGCCCCCAGATCCCGGACGAGCCGGGCGTTGCCATCAGATCAACCATTCCCAAGTGCGCAGAGCCGGGATGGTTTGAACCTCACACGGTCTGTATTGCCGGTGGGGTTGGCTGATGAACTACCATGCTGAACGCCATGACAGTCCCTCCGTCGGGGGGCTTCGGCCATTGTGGTCCAGTGCAGAGCCCCACAGGCTCTAATCCGGTGAGCGCCGGTCGTGGATCGGATCGCGACGCACAGCCTGCTTGATCGGGTTCGTCGACGCGATAAGCTGGAGTCCAGAGGCTGAAGGCCGCCATGCTGCCGCTCACAAAAGCGACAGCAAGGGCGCAGCCCTCGTCTCGCATCAGGATCGGAAAGAGGGTAGAATTTCGTGGCGACAGGTACCGTGAAGTGGTTCAACGACCAGAAGGGCTATGGCTTTATTCAACCGGACACCGGCGGCAAGGATGTGTTCGTGCACATCAGCGCGGTTGAGCGCGCCGGCCTGCGCGGCCTCGTGGAAGGCCAGAAGATCTCCTACGAGGTTCAAGCCGACCGCCGCACCGGCAAAGAGTCTGCGGTCGATCTAAGGATAGCCTGAGGGAGCAAGCAAGGGCGGATTGTCCGCCGGTGCTTCTGGCTGGAAACGGGCGTAGCGCAGTCTGGTAGTGCATCTGCTTTGGGAGCAGAGAGGCGCGGGTTCAAATCCTGCCACCCTGACCAGCCGGAGGCAGGAAATCTCGACCGAGAGCCGCCGATGGCGGCTCAAAGATCCGTGTAGCCCTTTTGCCGCTGGGCAGTCGCCCAGATCTCCAGCGCCTGAGCGGCTTCGGCCCCATTGGAGAAGATCTCGACCCGCTCCTGGCCTTTGGACTCGACTGGCCCCCAGTTCCGGACCAGGCGGATCGTGCCGAACAGATCATGCTCGATCATCAGGCTAAAGAACCGCGCCCTGCCCTGCTCCGAGGCACGCCGATAGAGCACCCGGTGGTGCCGGATGGGCGAACGAGCATCGGGCACCTCCCAGCGGTCCTTAAGCGGGTTTGCCTTTCGGGAGCGTCCGCTCCATGTCGCGCATCATGGCGTCCTCGATTTCGTCGAGATTGACCGCAACGGCGTCACTGCTGGTCCGTGCCTGGACAGCGGAGTGGCCATCCAGGGTATCGATCAGGCTGTTGAGTGCCGCATCGGACAGCGGGATTTCCGGAGCCGCATCGAGCCCTCGCAGGCCAATGGACCGATGGGTATAGCGCGGATGTCCCGTCACCTCAGGGCCGAACCACTCCAGCGGGCGAAAGGCGCTCGCCTCCTCGTCAGGGGCAAATTCCACGGTAACGAGGTGCAGGACCCGGGGCCGGACGATCTCATCGATGAGGGCATGCCCGTCCCCGATGGGCAGAATGGTTCGGGTGTAATCAACCGCGCCGGCGCAGGCCTCGAGCAGCGCCTGGGCATAGGTCAGCGGTTGTGAGGATCAGCAGCCCCCTGCCCTCTTCGAGGTGCCCCCAGGCCGAGCGCTCCCGCAGTTGTGGAAGAAGCCTTCGACGTGGCGCAGCCCACCGCTCTCGCGCCGGATCAGGCGGGCGAAGGACGGGGCGAGGAGAAAGCGGCGGCGAACAGTCATGAGGCCCAAGGAATGGAAGGGATTGCGGACGCCTGTCTTTCGTGCAGGGTGGACGACGAGCAAGGCGACCCGGAACGGAGAATGTCGGCGGTCTCTTGGATTCGCTTGCGTCCCACGCGCTAGCGTTCCTACCTGGAAAGACAGTGTCAACGCCGCTCGTCGTGAACCGTGCCCTCCGTCCGATGGCAGACCCTACATATCGGGCTGCGGCGCGCCGACGTCCGAGGCGTCGAGCTGATGCTCCTGGCACCCGGAGATCGTGTTTGTGGCGCGCCGACCTGAGCGAGGCCAGCTGAACCCAGCCCGGTGGCAATCACGGTGAACTGCTGGCCGATGTACCCCTTGTATTCTCAATAGCGGCAACCATATCTCGTTCCCAGGCGCTGCCGGTCAGGC